>JAUMBM010000072.1:0-8041 GCA_032115735.1 Saprospiraceae bacterium | reverse complement strand
CCGATCAATGCTTTCAATATTACCAATAACATTTGGGATATTACGCAGCGGGATGCTCTTGGCAACCTGCAGGCGGTAGAGCCTACACGTATCAACCCACTCAGTGCTATCGAAGATTTTGATATCAATCAGGAGGTTAACCGCGCTATCGCTGATTTTCAGCTCAAGCTGCTGCCGTTCAAAGGTATGACCATCGATTATATAGCAGGTGTCGACGCTTTCGCACAGGTGGGTAATATCTTCATTCCGCCTTACCCATACGCGGGTGTAAACCCTACTTTTTTCAATGATGGTTATGCGTCTACTGCCAACAACAACTCATTTTTGATGAACCACGACATCAACATGTCGTATCGCACCAAGTTGAGTGACATTTTCGAGTCAACAACACAGGCAGGCTACAGTACGCAGTTTGAAAAGATCCAACAATCACTCACACAGGGTCGCGGGCTCGCACCTTTTGTACAAACGGTCAATGGTGCAGGCACCATATTGCCTACTCAGTCGAACATTGCCCGGCTGCGTATATGGGGCTATTATGTACAGCAGACCTTTGGTGTCAACAACCGCCTGTTCCTGACGGTTGCGGGCCGTATCGATGGTGCGAGTTCCTTCAGCCCCGAAAACCGCAACCAGTTTTATCCTAAGGTCAGCGGTAGCTACGTACTTTCCAGCGAGTCTTTCTGGAAGGAGAGTGGTATCAGCAAGTACATTAATACCCTGAAGCTGCGTGCTTCTTACGGACAGGCGGGTAACCTCACGGGCATCGGTGCGTATGATCGCTTCAATACCTACCTGACCAACAGTTTTGTAGGGGTAAATGCCATCAATCAGGCAGCTATACTGGCCAATCCTAACGTACAGCCCGAGCGCCAGGCAGAAACGGAGGCAGGCGTTGACCTTTCATTGCTGAACGATCGCATCGGTATCAGTGCTACTTATTATGAGCAGGAAATTGAAGACCTGCTGCTGCGTCGTGTATTGGCTGCCTCTTCAGGGGGTACGGCCATTACGACCAATGTCGGCCAAATGAGCAATACAGGTTTTGAATTGCTGCTGACCGGTACACCTGTGCGCAAAGCGAAGTTTAGCTGGGATGTCATGCTGAACTTTAGCCGCAACCGCAACGTAGTTAGCGGGCTGGGTCAGTCAGAACTGCAGATTCCTACGGTCACGGGTGCTCCTATTTCTGTAGTAGAGGGTGAGCCTTTGGCTGTTTTCTACGGCACTTACTTCGCCCGCAATGCCGACGGCAGCCTGCTGCTTACCGCTGCTGGTCTTCCGCAGGTTGAGCGCGGTAATATCGTTACGGGAGAAATTGCCCGCGATGCCAATGGCCAGCCGGTGGGTACCGCTTTGCGCCGCAAAATAGGGGATCCCAATCCGGACTATATGCTGGGCTTTTCTTCAACCTTCCGTATTGGCAAGCACCTGTCCATCAATTTCCTGATCGAGTCTGTACAGGGTGTAGATGTATTTGATGCCGACAAGCGCACACGTCAGGGAGTTGGTCTGGGCAGATTGTCTGAGCAGGAACTTACAGGTGAGCTTCCGAGGGGATACATCAATGCGATCTATCCAATTGAAGAATGGCGTATGGAAGACGGCTCTTTCACCAAGATTCGGGAAGTTGCTATCAGCTACTCTATTCCCGAGATTGCCGGTGGTGCGTTGCGCAATACTACCATCACGCTGGGTGGTCGCAATTTGTACTCTTTCGACAATTTCTTCAGCTACGACCCTGAGACCAACGCTGGCGGCCAGAGCAATGTCATGCGTGGTGTCAACTTTGGCAATGTACCCATTCCGCGTGTATATACACTGGGTCTGCGTACCAATTTCTAACGTCTAAATAGCAGATTACAATGAAATATTCATTCATACAAATTGCGATGGGTCTGGCGGTCATCGCCACACTAAGCCTGACCGCCTGCGAAAAAGATTTCTCCAACCCGGGGGCTGCCACGGAAGATCAGGTGCTGGCAAGTGCCGATGGCTTAACAGCGCTGGCTGTGGGGCTACAGCGTCGCTGGAGCGTTGGGCGCCAAAGTCCGGTGTACAACTATGTAACAGGCTCGGGCTTTTCTACCTTTGAGCTGCGCCTGATCAATCCGGGCAATACGGATGAAGCGGAGCTTTCTCAGGGGAAAGCTAATATCACGGGTAACAATGCAGTGGTGCGCAACCTGTGGGAGCAGAGCCTGCTGACGCGCGCTGAGGCGGAAAAAATCCTGAACAACCTCAATGTCATTCCCGATGCAAGTGTTCGTGCGGGTTTACAGGCGTATGCTTCTATATTTCACGCCTTAGCCAACGGAACGCTCGCTCAGTTTTTTGAGCAAGTTCCTCTGGAGACAAAGGTCGCTGCTGAGTTTACAAGCGCACAGGCGGCACTTGAAGCGGCTGTAAGTATTTTGGAAAAAGCTAAAGCGGATCTCAACGGGGTTACAGTACCGGCTTCCTTCCTCAATAAAACACCCAAGAGTGTTGATCTTGCCAATACGGTCAATGCGTTGCTTGCCCGCTACTACAATATGCTGGGACAGCATGACAAGGCTATCAGCGCTGCCAATGCAGTAGATCTGACAGTTAAGTCGACCTTCAAATACGATAATGTCAATCCTAATCCGATTGCCTTTATTTCCATCAGCACCAATAACGTTTATCAGCCACTGAATCTGACATTGGGCCTACCTGCCGCTCTGCACCCAAGTGCTGCTGACGCACGACTGCCTTTCTATTTTCAGTCTACTAACCCAATGAATGGTGACTTCCGCGCTGCCGGCTTCTTCGCTACCAACAGCACATCCATTCCGGTTTATCTGCCGGGAGAGATGTTGCTGATTAAGGCGGAGGCACTGGCTCGGCAGAATAAGCTCAGTGAGGCTGTTACAGAACTTAATAAGGTGTTGACAAAGACGACTGCTGCTGATGCTTTTGGTGTAGGAGCAGCGCTGCCTGCTTACGGTGGCGCACAGACGCAGGAGGCTATTCTGACGGAAATCTACCGCAACCGCTGTATCGAGTTATTTATGTCCGGACTCAAATTGGCAGATAGCAGACGCTTCAACAGAGCTGCACCAAATGCTGCTGGTGAGGAGCGCAACAGAAACTGGTATCCTTATCCCAATTCTGAGCGCGTAAACAACCCGAATACGCCCAACGATCCACCGATCTGATAATAGCAGAGCCAAGGGCTCTGCAGGAAGATATACATAGCTGCTACGGCATCTAGGTATTTGTTATGAGCGCATTTCGGCCTTCTCTCCCTCCTCGGGAGAGGAGGCCTTTTTTATTGACAGTTGTCGATAATTCAGTGCCGGGCTTGTGGTTGAGATGTTGTACATCATAAAATAGTGTAAATTTGTCCCGTTCACGAACATTCTTTGTTCCGTGCGGAGAAACATAAATTAGTACAGGATGAAGTTATCAGCTACCCTAGGGGTGTTTTTGATGCTATGTATTGGCAATCCGATAGTTGCCCAGGATTACCAGCAGTCGCCCTGGCACATTACGGCAAGTTCCATCGATCCTGCCCGTTATTTCGGGATTACGGTGGCCAATGGTATGGTTGGCTTGGTATCCTCACCGGAGCCGATGAAGGTAAAGGACGTGGTACTCAACGGTGTCTATGACTACTACCAGCGGGGGAGGGTGAGTAATATCCTCAAGACGTTCAATCACATGAATATGAATCTTGAGGTCGACGGATTGCGGATTGGCAGGGCACACATTGCAGATTTCAGTCAGTCATTGGATATGCAGCAGGCGGAGTTGGTAACCACTTTTCGGGTTGGCGACAAGCTGACCGTAACGCACCGGTTGATGGCTCTGCGGCATCTTCCTTTTTCAGCCATGAGTATTGTAGAGGTTAAAGCCTTAAAAGATGTGCGTATAACGCCTATGAGCGTGATTGAAGCGCCGGATCACCTGGGCGATGTGCGCAATTACTATGCCGAGATAGATCGTCCGCACGTACTGATCCCTTTGCTCACCTCTGTTGCCAACAGTCCGTCGGCCAAACATCGGGTGGCGGCTTCTACCAGTTTTGTGTTTGAGGAGCCGCACGGGCAGGAGCCACGCATCATTCATGAGGACTGGGATTACAATATGCACCTGGCGAAGTTTAGTAAGCAATTGAAAGCCGGCGAGACCTACTCTTTTACTCTGGTAGGCTCCGCTGTCTCTACGGCGCATTACGAGGATGCGCATAACGAAGCAGAGCGACTGACCATTTTTGCTGCGCTGGAGGGGCGTGAGCGGCTTTTGCGACGTCACCGCGAGGCCTGGGCTTCGCTGTGGGAGAGTGATATTATCATTGAGGGGGATCTTAGAAGCCAGCGTGCGGTCAGGTCGGCCCTTTACCACTTATATTCTTTTGCCCGCGAGGGCACAGCCTACAGCTTGTCGCCCATGGGTCTGTCAGGACTAGGCTATAACGGCCACGTATTTTGGGATACAGAGTTGTGGATGTATCCCCCTTTGCTCGTTTTGCAGCCGGGTATAGCAGCTTCGCTGCTGGCATACCGGGCGGAGCGGCTGGAGGCAGCGCGGCAGAATGCCTTCTCTCACGGGTATAAGGGTGCTATGTATCCCTGGGAATCTGCCGGACAAGGCTCTGAAGATACGCCTGTCTGGGCCCTGACAGGTCCTTTTCAGCATCACATCACAGGCTGTGTGGCCTGGTCGTTCTGGAAATATTACGAGCTCACAAAAGACAAGCAGTGGCTGTCGACGACAGGCTGGCCGGTGCTGAAAGCTTCGGCAGAATTTTGGGCGAGCAGGGTAGAGCGCAACGGGCCGGGGCGTTATGATATCAACAATGTTATTGGGGCCAATGAATGGCAGGAAAATATTGACAACAATGCGTTTACTAACGGGATGGCACAAACTGCGCTGCGTTATGCAGTGTTAGCAGCTAAAGAGCTTGCTCTCACGCCCAATCCTGACTGGGAGCATGTAGCTGCCAATATCCCTATTCTGCAGTTTGCCGACGGGACAATACGGGAGAATGCTACCTATGCGGGTGAGACAATCAAGCAGGCAGACGTGAACCTGCTTGCGTATCCGCTGAATGTGGTCACAGATGAGCGGGATATTCGCCGCGATCTGGCCTACTACGAACCCCGCTACGCAGCCGATGGTCCCGCCATGGGGCACTCCGTGCTGGCAACCCTGTATGCGCGGCTCGGCGAACCCGCCAAAGCGTTCACACTTTTTGAGCGGAGTTACCAACCCAATGAGGTGCCTCCCTTTGGTGTACTGGCAGAGACAGCAGGGGGTAGCAATCCCTACTTTGCTACGGGCGCCGGGGGTATGCTGCAGGCTGTCATCTTTGGCTTTGGCGGCCTTGAGATTGGTGCAGCGGGCATCCGGCAGCGTCCGGCCAAGTTGCCGGCTCACTGGCGCAGCCTCACTATAAAAGGTGTTGGGGTTGATAAGCAAACTTTCATTATCCGATAATTCTCTAAGCATGCATAGGTCAGCTCTCTTTCTCATTCTTTCCCTGTTGCTGCTGAATACCTGCAAAAAGCAAAATCCAAACTTCCAGGCGGATGCTGCTAATCCGGAATTCTTGCATCGCACGGTGACAGCACTGACAGATATTATCATACACGATATTTTCTCTCCTCCCGTAGCCAGTCGCATTTACGCCTACAGCAGCATCGCTGCCTATGAATGTCTGGCTGCCGGCGATCCGGCACTCAAATCACTTGCAGGTCAGCTCAATGGTCTTGCTGCCATACCGACTCCTGAAGAAGGGCAGGAATATTGCTTTCCGCTGGCAGCTGTAACAGCTCAGCTACGGATAGGTAAAGCACTCATTTTCTCTGAACAGACGATGGAAGAACACGCTGTCAGCCTATATGCCAGTATTGACTCCCTGGGAATTCCCGATGATGTCTACAAGCGCTCCGTTGCCTATGGCGAGCGGGTGGCGGAGCATATTATGGGCTGGGCGGCCAAAGACAACTACAAGGAGACCCGTACGGCCCCCAAATTTAGCCTCGATATCAATAATCCCGGTCGCTGGCAGCCAACGCCACCTGCCTACATGGATGGGGTAGAGCCCAATTGGCGACAGATACGTCCCTTTGTGCTCGATAGCGCCCAACAGTTCAAGCCCAATCCACCAACCCCCTTTAGCAGTGATAAGAGCAGTCGTTTTTATGCCGAGGCTATGGAGGTATATGAGGTATCACAGGCAGCAGATGAAGCGGAAAAGAGGAACATAGCTGCCTTTTGGGACTGCAATCCTTACGTAAGTCACCAACAGGGGCATGTGATGTTTGCCACGAAAAAAATTACGCCTGGCGGACACTGGATGGGGATAGCAGCCGTGGCTTCCCGCAGCAGTAAGGCCAGTATGGCCAAAACGGCGGAGGCCTATGTAATGACTGCTATCAGCCTGATGGACGGGTTTATCAGTTGTTGGGACGAGAAATACCGTTCTAACCTGATCAGACCCGAAACCTATATCAACCGTTATATCGACCCCGAGTGGCGTCCGATGCTGCAGACGCCGCCCTTTCCCGAATACACCAGCGGGCACAGTGTCATCAGCAGGGCTGCCGCCGTCGTGCTGACGCATCTTTTTGGAGAAAATTTTGCCTACGTGGATACGGTAGAGATTCCTTACGGCCTGCCTGCCCGTTCATACAAAGGCTTTCTTCAGGCATCGGAGGAGGCAGCTGTTAGCCGTCTGTACGGTGGTATCCACTATCGTCCAGCCATCACTGAGGGCAGTATTCAGGGTGAGCGGGTGGGCAGGCACGTCCTGAGCCGTGTGGAAACCAGAGAAGGCATGTTGGGAGAGCGTTAATTCGCGCTCGATCCTCCAATTGTCTAAGCGCGTACCCGTGCATTTTTGCCAGCGGCAAAAATGCACGGGCGCTTGATTATTTTTTGGCCATCAGGAAAGGATGCACTTTTACATCGACCCATACGTTTTGAAGCAGATAGGGCTCCTTATCCAACCAGGCATCCAGTTCTTGTCTGCCTGCAAATTCCATAAGCAGGGTAGAGCCGATCATTTTGCCTTCATCATCAAGCAGGGCGCCGCCCATGATGAAGTTGCCGGCCTCCCGGAGTTCACCTACCATTCTCAGGTGTTCTTCCCGCGCAGCCATACGCCTGCTGAGCGCCTGCTCATCGGTACCATCCAGTGCGTAGATCAGGTATTTTCCCATTGGTCTGTAGTTGTAAATGATGCGGATAGCAAATATACAAAACTTGTGATTTAATCAACCTTGGTGCAGCGGGCATTTGGAGGCCTCAGCGGCAGCTGACCGGGGAGCGGCAGTATACTGACAGTAAAAGTCAGGGTTGTCGGTTGGCTGCCGGGAGGTATCAAATTTGTCTGCCGGGTAAAAATAGTTGGGGGTTCGGACGGTATTATCCCAGTGCAGGTGGTAGGGTGGATGGGTGGCTGCCGCCATGGGCGGAACAATCCAGGCCCAATCAGCAGTGACCTTGCGGCCTTCCCGCTCTTCTGTGCTGACGAAGTGCATAAACTGCGTTGCTGCCGTATGATGATCTACCAGGGTCACACCTGCCTGTTGAAAGGAGTAGAGAACTGCCCGGTTGAGCTCCAGCAGGGCCCTGTCCTTCCAAAGGGTCTTGAGATTGGCGGTATCCAGCCCAAGCTGCTGCGCGATGAGCGGTAGTTTGTTGTACCGATGCTCATCAGCCAGATTGCGCGCTGCAATCTCTGTGAGCATATAGTAACCATTGAAGGGGGCAGCGGGGTAGTAGATACCGCCTATTTCAAGCACCATGTCGGCTATTACGGGCAATGCGTGCCATCGCATACCCAGCTCTGCAAACCATGGGTAGTCAGGGTGTATGATATCAACCTCCCGGACAATTTCAGCAGGCCATGCAAAAAGATGTGGTTTTCCTTTTTCATAGACTAGCAGGGGCAGCAGATCGTATTCCTCTCCCTTGCCCTGCCATCCAAGCGCCTGACAGCGCTGCGTGAAGGCAAGCTGTTGGGGATCCCCGATGATACCGCCACTGTCAGTTGCATAAGCAGCATAGC
>JAUMBM010000071.1:0-2680 GCA_032115735.1 Saprospiraceae bacterium | reverse complement strand
TTCTTATCGAAGTCGACAATGCCGTCATCCCGAAAAAATAAAGCCTCTACCGGGCAGATCTCCACGCAGGGCGCGTCAGTACAGTGGTTGCAGCGCATCACTGAAAAAAGCCGCCGCGTATGCGGGAATTCCCCTTTTTCAACCTGCTTCACCCAGGTCCTGTTGACCCCTACCGGCACCAAGTGCTCCGATTTGCAGGCTGTCGTGCAGGCGTGGCAGCCTATGCACTTCCTGTTGTCAATGATAAATCCGTATTTCATACCTCTTTTTCTAGCCAAAGATTGCTCTGCTATTCATCTTTCAAAAATATGAACAAATTTTCATTGATCTAATTTTTCGGTAAAAAATTTTGTTTTTTTTATTTTTTGCGCAAAAAAATTCTAAATATCCTATAATGTATATCGCATTGATAGGATTTTGAAAAAACCGGCTATTTCTCCGGCTGGCAGCTGCCAGCCGGAGAAATAGCCTTCAAACGAGAAGCCGCTTTGGATTTTTAAAAAAATCCAAAGCGGCTTCCTGTGTATGCGGAAAGAACACCTACCTGCGCGAGCGGCTCTCTGCCAGGTCGATCTTACGCACCCATTCCATATCGGTGATGCGATCGCAGTCTTCGCAATAGTTATTGATTGCATGGCCGCTCCAGGTATAGATAAGCTGATCGGCGGTATAGGTCTGGCCCGGCAGATCGTAGGCGAAAGACGCTTCCTGCCGGGCATTTTCCCAGTAATGGATACCATGGCGGCGCTCGTATTCTACAGCCCGGCTCACCTTATGGCCGCGGTCGGGCAGGCGCGCCAGGTAGTGGCGGCTGTAGATGGTGTGGATGAACATCCAGAGCGAGGACTCAAAGTTGGCAAACTGCACATAGCCTTCGGGACGGTAGGTATCCACATCGAAGGTATAGCAAAAAGCAAAAGAGCTGCATACCCATTCCTTGCCTGCCCGCCGGATGCCAAAATAATTAAAGGTGCGGTTGCACAAAAACGAGGCCCCCCAGTAGGACTCCCGCGCCCCCTTGCTCATCAGCGCCTTCCAGTCGGCCAGGTATTTGCGGCCGTAGAATTTGAACAGTTCGTGGGTATCCTGGTAAAAGGCATTCTGTATGGCAACGAGCCAGCGCTCTTCTACCACCGTGCGGTTGTAGTTGCTGATGTAATAGCGGCGCGTCTCGGGGATGTAGCCCACCAGATGCCCCTGGGCAGAGCGGCTCATCTGCAAGAGTACCTCCTGCACCTTTTCGGTTGGTGGCACGGGAGGGTGCAAGGCGGTTGTGCCCCCTCGGGATACTTCTGCAGGCAACAGACATACGGCCAACAACAAGAGCTGCGGCAACCAAATTTTTCTCATGCTAAAACGGACTTGTGACAGCTACCTCCTGTTTAGAGTGTGTCCGGGATCTTCTCTCCGGCAGCAAATCCCGAACAGGCACTAAAAATAAGCCTAATCGCCCAAACAGGCAAGCCCGATTTTTGTACAAACTTTTGTATTTGTGCTTGTAATATTTTCGAACAATACATCCGGTCTTTTGTTGAAATATTCTTATTTTGTCGCTTGCTTTACATATAACCGATATATAAATAATGCGTTTACTCAATATTTTTTTCATCTAAACTATCAATAATGAAAGAAGCTTACATAAAACACACAGCTTTGGTGCTACTGCTGCTCTGTTTTGTCCTCCCCTCCTTTGCGCAGAAGACCATCAGCGGTCGCGTGACAGATGCCGGCACCGGCGAAGCCCTCATTGGTGCCAGTGTACAGGCTAAGGGCAGCAGCAGCGGCACAATCACCGACATTGACGGGCGCTACAGCCTGAGCGTTGACAACGGCGCCAGTATGCTCCTCTTCTCTTTCATTGGCTACAAGTCGCAGGAAGTGAGCATTGACGGGCGCAGCAGCATCGATATCAGCCTGTCTGAAGGGGTAGAAATTGACCTCGTCACGGTCATTGGTTCACGCAACGCCACGCGCACCAAGCTGGAGACGGCTGTGCCGGTCGACGTGATTCCGCTGTCGACCATTGTCTCGGAGATTGGCCAGGTGGATATCAACCAGATTTTGACTTATGTAGCGCCTTCCTTTCAGTCGGCGCGGCAGACCATCTCCGACGGTACCGACCACGTAGATCCGGGACAGTTGCGCGGCCTCGGGCCCGACCAGCTGTTGGTACTGGTCAATGGCAAGCGCCGCCACCAGTCGGCCCTGGTCAACGTCAACGGTACGGTCAACCGGGGTACTGTGGGCGTAGACTTGGGAGCCATTCCTGCGACGGCCATTGACCGCATAGAGATTCTGCGCGACGGTGCGGCTGCGCAGTACGGCTCGGACGCCATCGCGGGGGTTGTCAACATCGTGCTCAAGCAGCAAACGGGCGTGCTGGGCGGATCTGTTGCTTACGGGCTCAACAACACTTCTTTTGACAAAAACTACGCCCTCTTCAGGTTGCAGGGCAAGGACGATGATCCTTCCGTGCGGGTTACCGACGGGCAGACGCTGCAGGCTGGTCTTTCTTATGGCTTTGACCTCGGTGGCAAGGGATTTTTGGCGGTTTCGGGTGAGTATACTGATCGCGAGCCGACTTTCCGCTCAGGCACTTACACAGGTCAGATTTATCCTGCTGTTGGCGGACAGGTGCGGGACGATTCAATCCTCACCGCCCGGGGGCTCACACGTGAAG
>JAUMBM010000070.1:0-18100 GCA_032115735.1 Saprospiraceae bacterium | reverse complement strand
AAATTGGGGATAGGATCAAAAAAAATGCGATCCTCTTCGGGGTAATAGCCAGTGACCAACACCTTGGCCAGCAGGTCGGTAGGCATGTGGCAGAAAAGATCTCCATCGCTGGAGGGCAACTCCTCCCAGTCGACAATCATATCGATCATTTCCTTCTTGGCTTCCTGGTCCTCATTGAGGGCCTGACTAAGCAAATCCTCGATTTCGAGAACGTTCTCGGAGCCGATAAAACGCTTGAGTACCTCAGTAAAAACGTCGTGCTCCTGCTGCATGCGAGGCAGGTGCACAATGTCGTCGAAAAGAAGCTCTTCGGCGCGCTTGGGCGAAATGCGGCTAATGCCCTGGTCGGGCCGGTGTACAATCACCAGTCGCAGTGGGTCTATCTCGTTGTTGACATGTACTCTGGACATACAATGGTTTTTGTTGATCAGGGAGGTGACTGGGCCGCAGTCACCCGGGCAATCATCCGGACAGCAACCGCTAGCTGGCTACCACCCGCTCAATCTCATAGATGGAGTTGATCTTACCCGCAAATATGCAATAAAAAGGCGGATTGTCACGCAGCAAAGCAATTTCTGTTGGTCGGCCGTCGTCTATATAATTGGCTTTTAATTTGGATTTTATGGTAAACATGCTGCAGAAGTAGTCAAGCTGTATGTCTTCGGCCAGATACTGCCGCAACTGGGCTTCCATTTTGGGGTAGTGCGTGGCAGGACGGCTGTCGCAGCTGCTGCAGATGGCCGTAGCATCGGGTGTACAGGCTGGTGTAGTTGCCTGGCAGTCAAAAGTAGGCAGCAAATCATAACTCACCTTGTGATGGGTGTAGGCCACCGAGGAGAGGGAAAGCAATCCCGAAAGCCCGTAGGGCATAAGCGAGGCGAAAGGGCCATCCATGATGGTCAGCCCGGTGTTTTGTAGCTGCGGACTGGTGACAAAGGCCATCTCGGAAATCTCATGCATGAGCGACAGCGGTTCGGCGCCAAAAAGCTGGTTGATCGCATTGCTGTTGGCATAGGTGGCGTTGATGACCTGATCCGCGGTGATGACTTGTTCGGGCAGGGGTTGCGGTCGTGTCACCGTCACCCGCCACCGCTGTCTTTCGGCAACGGCCTCCCTGATACGACTGGAGAGCCAGCAGGTGACGCGTTGGTTGCTGGTCAGCAGCGACCGATAGTACTGGGCAATCAGCAGCGGGTCAAAAGAGTATTCCGTTGTGAGAAAGACGGCCTCCAGCCGGTTGTAGTTGAAAAGAGGATGCTGAAGGACGCGCTCGCAGCGTATGTGCATATACTGGCAGAAGCGCTCAAATTGCTGCGCATCGGTAAAGCTTCCGTAGCGGTCGATAGCGTAGTACTTGTCGAACGACTGGTTGATAAACGCCGCATGCTCACGGGTAAATCGCGCCTTGTTGTCATCGGACATGCGGGCCGTTGCCACCGAACGGGGGTAGTGATAACCGCCGTGCAGCCTTGCCTGGTTGACGATGCTGGCTTTTTTCATGAGCTCGGCTTCCTTTTCAACCAGCAGTACCTTATGTCCCTTATGGCTCAGGTAATGCGCCGCATAGACGCCAAAAAGCCCCCCGCCGACGATCAAATAATCGTAGTGTTCTGCAGTCATTGGGCAGCGGTTAGTTGGCTATCTCGACAAGCTCCCGGTAGAGGTCGTTGTAGTCGGTATGCTGCAGGACTGAAGCCCAGGCGAGAGTTTCGGTCAACTGTCCGGGACTGGAAGGGCCAATAACTACAGCTGCCATATCAGGTTGATAGCAGGCGTAGAGCATGCCCAGCTGGTTCATATTGCCGGGGAGGGCACGCCTTTCCCCGGCTGCCCTTACAACCAGCCACGCTTGTAACTCGTCGAGCAGCGACAGCGGTTGCGCCGCTTGTCCGCCGCGGGCTATGAGGCTGGCGGCAGGGCTGTAATCTGCGGGGTTTAGCTTCAGCCCTCCGGCATTGATGCCGTAAGCGACAAAGCAGCGCTGCCCGTGAAAGTAGTGGTAGCGGTTGTAGTCGCTCTGCAGGAGGTTGTGCTTGATTTGTATGGTAAAATTCAGCCCGAAGCCTTCCTCCTGGTTCAGCCGGTGGTATATTTCGGGAAAACGAATGCCGCTCAGCCCCGGCTGCAAGCCGCGGGCAGCAGCCAGCGCCAGTGCCTCCAGGCTTTCGCGGATACCCGCTTCATCGTCACGGTTGTCCCAGTGCAGCATGAAGGTGCGCAGATTGCTGCCAAAAAGTGCTTCGTATTGGTCTAGATTTAGTAGTAAAAAGCTCTTGCTGAGGTTGTTATCGGGGGAGCGCAGGTTGTTGACGCTGCCAACCTTTACGGTCAGCGCGAGATCATTGACTCCGTGGGCGCGGATCCAGTCGGCCAACAGCCGCTCTGCCTGCCTGAAGTCGGCCGGATTTTTGTTGATAGGGTAGTTGGTGGCCGTGTCGACAGCTCGTCCGCCGGTGGCGTAAAACTGATCGAGCAGGTCCATCGCCATGGCCGGACTGGTCGTCCAGCCCCACATAGCGGTTCCCAAAATAAGCGGCATAGGTCGCATAGTCGCTGGTTAATATCAAAAAAATAGTATACATCCGACACCCATTCGGCGGCCGCTGCCGCCGGAAGGCGTGCAGGGTATGTTTATTTTCCCCCGCCCAATATGGCCGCTGCCGCCGGCTCAGCCGCGGGCAGCCGCAGGCTTTTTCTGCTGCAACGCTACCATGGCCTGCAGGTATCGCTTGGCCAGCGGGATGATTTTTACCCGGCTGCTGCTGGTGTCATCGGTCCAGGTGACGGGTAGTTCAAAAATTTTCCGCTTTTGCCACTCGGCGACTGTCAGGAGTTCAGTACTGAAAAACCAGCCGTCGTTTTGGGCGCCACCTTCGTAGAGGGCGGGGTAGAGGTCGCGCCGCAGCCATTTGAACCCGCACATGCCGTCAGAAAAATCAACCCGCAGATAGGCTTTCAGCAGCCAGTTGAACATCCGGGAAGAGATCTCCCGCTTCAGCGGCCGGCCGATGACCTTTGCCCGGGGATGCAGGCGGCTGCCGTAGACCAGCTCGTACCCCTGATTTTCAATAGCATCGATGGCTTCGGGAAAGTGCCGCAGGTCGGTGGCGAGGTCAAGGTCCATATAGCCGACGATATCGGCAGTTGACTGCGACCAGGAGGTCTTGAGCGCCAGGCCTACACCTTTGCGCGGAACGCTCAGCCAGCTTACGCCCGGCAGGCGCTCGCTGAGCTGCTGCGCCAGCGCCCGCGTATGGTCGGTAGACCCATTGTCGGCAATCACTATGCGCCAGCGATCTTTCTGCGGGTAACGACCGCTGAGAAAGCTGTGGAGTTGACTGACATTTTGTACGAGCGTGGCTTCCTCGTTCAGTACGGGTATAGTTATATCAAAGGTCATGGAAATGAAGGCTTTGGACTAATAATAACAGCAGGGCGATACGAAGCCGCAGCTATCAGGCACTACGCGCTCCTAGAGGAAGTCGTCCTCGTCACCCAAGGCGAGCCTGGCCCCTGCCAGCTCACTGTAGGCGTGCTGATCCAACAGTTTTCTGGCGGTATCCATACCGGCCGTGTAGGTGCGGAAGGCAGCGGTTGTATCCTGCAGTTGCTCATACAGTTTTCCAAGATGGTAGTACGTACCCACATAGTCGGGATCATCGCGCTCTAGCCGCTGGTAGTACTGAAGCGCCTGCTCCCTGTCTCCGGTCTTCTCATATTCTTTGGCAATCGCAAACAGCAGGAAGCTTTCGTGCGGACTCTCCCGAAGCAGCTCCAGTAGCATGCCGAGTCTGTTGGCAGTCATAACGACAATTTTTACAAAACTACTCATTTTTTCGGCAACCAATCCACTTTTTCAAATGTCTATTTAGCACCATAACTTTCCGGCAGGCTGTCGCCGAAAATTTGCAATAAAATCATCAGCGAATTTTCGCTGGCAGTAATTGTTTGCTGCAAATTACTTATTTTTGTGGCAGAAAAATAAAACCAACAGGCTCATGAAAATACTGGTTTGTGTTAGCAAAACCCCGGATACCACCACCAAGATTGTGCTGGCACCCGATGGCAAAAGCCTCGATACCAACGGGGTACAATATATCATGAATCCTTATGACGAGTGGTATGCGCTGGTCCGTGCACTTGAGCTCACGGAGGCAGCGGGGGGTAGCGTGACACTCATCAATGTGGGGCCGGCAGACAATGACGCCATCATCCGCAAGGGGCTGGCCATCGGCGCGCATGATGCTGTCCGCATTGATGCCGCGGAGCAGGTAAGCAGCTTGTTTGTAGCCCGACAGATTGCCACCTATGCACAGGCTCAGGGCTACGATCTGGTAATGACGGGTAAAGAAACCATCGATTACAATGGTTCAGAGGTAGGCGCTATGGTGGCCGAATTCCTCGACCAGCCTTATATTTCTTACGCTACTCAACTTGACCTTGCGGGCGATACGGCTACGGTCACCCGCGAAATTGAAGGCGGGGTAGAGGTGGTGCAGCTTGATACCCCTTTTGTGCTGAGTGCTGCCAAAGGACTGGCGGAGCAGCGTATCCCCAATATGCGTGGCATCATGATGGCCAAGTCCAAGCCGCTGCAGGTGCTACCCGCCGCCGGTACGGATGCGTGGGTAAAGGCCGTAAGTTACAGTCTGCCTCCGCTGAAGTCTTCCGTCAAACTGCTGGCGGCAGATCAGATGGACGAACTTGTCAGACTGTTGCACGAAGAAGCCAAAGTTATCTAATCAACTATTAAAGTTCTGACCTCATGGTACTTATATATGCAGAATCTACAGCCGGCCAGTTCAAAAGATCAGCACTGGAAGTGGTTACTTACGGTGTAAAAACAGCCCGCCTCATGGGTGTGCCTGCCGTAGCACTGGTGCTGGGCAATGCCGCTGATGCCGGGCAGCTGGGGCGCTATGGCGCCGACCGCGTCGTAGCGGTCGATGCACCGCAGCTCGCTTCTTTCGACGCTAAAGTATACGCCGCAGCTATCGCTGAGGTATGTACGCAGCTTGGTGCCAAAGTGGTGGTGCTGGCGCACTCCTACACAGGCAAGTCGCTGCTGGGTCGGCTTGCTGCCCGCCTCAATGCGGGCTCAGCGCCGGCTGTCAATGCCCTGCCCACGCTCGAGGGCGGCTTTCGCGTCAAAAAACCTGTGTTCAGCGGTAAGGCAATCGTTGAATTGGAAATATCTTCGGACATAAAATTGCTTTCTCTCATGGGCAACGCCCTGCCACCAGAAGTTGTGGGCGGGGAAAAATCCGTGGAGGCGATGAACGTGCCGCTGCCCGCCGCTCAGGTGAAAGTGGTAGAGGTAAAAAGGGTTGAAGGCATCGTGCCGCTGCCGGAAGCAGAGCTGGTAGTCTCAGCAGGCAGGGGCATGAAAGGTCCTGAAAACTGGGGTATGGTGGAAGAACTTGCTTCTGTACTGGGGGCTACGACCGCCTGCTCCCGTCCGGTAGCCGATGCGCATTGGCGTCCTCACCACGAGCATGTCGGGCAGACGGGTATCGCTATCCGCCCCAACCTGTACATCGCCATCGGGATCTCCGGAGCTATTCAGCACCTGGCCGGGGTCAACAGCTCCAAGACCATCGTTGTCATCAATAAAGATCCTGAAGCGCCTTTCTTCAAGGCAGCAGATTATGGTGTCGTGGGCGACCTGTTTGAGGTGGTACCACAGCTCACTGAGGCTTTCAGGAGGTATAAAGCTAAGTAGTGGCGGGTACTTCGGTGACTCTGCTGCGGCTTGTTTTTGATTTTTAAAAAAAATCAAAAACAAGCCGCAGCCAATACTAAGGGTATGCGGCTGCAGCCGCATACCCTTAGTATCAGGCCGCCTGCCGGTGTGTAAATATTAATTTGAAAGAAATAGGCTCAATTATAGGCAAAGATTATTACCTTTGTAGCGCTATAACTGATTTTCGTAATCACTACTGGCTTATAAACAATGGCAGAATATCTTTCTAAAGAAAAAAAGGCGGAAATTTTCCGCCAGTACGGTGGCTCTGAAACGAACACCGGCAACACAGAGGCGCAAATCGCGCTCTTCACATTCCGCATCCAGGAGATGAGCAACCACCTGAAAGGACACCACAAGGATCACTCCTGTCGTCGTGCCCTGCTCTCGTTGGTAGGTCGTCGCAAGCAGTTGCTGCAGTACCTGGCACACAAAGATATCCAGCGCTATCGCGGGCTGATAGAAAAGTTAGGTATCCGTAAGTAAAGAGAAAAAGAAAGCGTCATTCCGCAGGGACTGGCGCTTTCTTTTTACGAAAAAAGAAAATACCCCGGCTGCTGTGTCCTGACCACCGCGCGTCCGGCCTGTGCAACTCAAGTCCGACACCCAAAGCGATCTGTCGGCAGCGATCAAGACGAGTGAACTTTCTTTCCCTGGCGGGTCAGGCTACAGGCGATCTTACCTCTATCGGCTTCCCTTCTCGCAACGGCGCAACTTCCTCGCGTTTGTTATCGTTACTACAGTTTACGAGTGTTTTTAGGGTGAAAAGCGACAACCCGAGCGTTTTTTTCAATCAGACAACTTTCTATCTATGGGACGTCAGATTCCAACAACCACCTCTTTTGACCTGCCGGATGGCAGGACTGTTACCATTGAAACAGGTAAGCTTGCGACACAGGCCGATGGTTCCGTGGTTATCCGTATGGGGAACACCATGGTGTTCTGCTCCGTTGTGTCCAACAAAGAAATGAAGGAAGGGCAGGATTTTTTCCCGCTGTCCGTCGATTATCAGGAGAAGTTCGCTTCCGCAGGTCGTATCCCGGGCAACTTCTTCCGCCGGGAAACCAAGCTGTCCGACTATGAGGTGCTGATTTCGCGCCTCGTCGACCGTGCTATCCGGCCGCTGTTTCCCGATGGTTACATGAATGAAACGCAGATTATCATCAACCTGATTTCTGCAGATAAGGATACGCCACCTGATGCTTTCGCTGCACTTGCTGCCAGCGCTGCACTCACGGTTTCCGATATCCCTTTCGACGGGCCGATCTCCGAGGTTCGGGTAGCTCGTATCAACGGCGAATTTGTCATCAATCCTACCGTCTCGGCGCTGGCAGGTGCCGACATCAATGTGGTCGTGGCGGCCTCTATGAAGGACGTTGTCATGGTGGAAGGTGAGGCCAATGAGTGCTCTGAGCATGATCTGGTATCGGCTATCCGAGTCGCCCATGAGGCAATCAAGCTGCAATGTGAGGCGCAGCTCAGGCTGGCTCAATTGGTAGGGGAGAAGGCGCTCAATAAGCGACCGGCGCCTGTATTGCCAAGCAATGAGGAGCTCAAGGAGCTTGTGTACAAGTTTGGAAAAGATAAAGTTAGTGCCATCACGCACGCTTTTGCCGATAAGTCAACGCGCAAAGAGGGCTTCAAGGCGGTGAAAGATGAGGTCAAGGCTGCTGTTCTGGCCGAAAAGGGTGAAACTTATCTCGGGGAGGGTAGCAATGCCAAGTTGTTGGATCAGTACTATGACAAACTCAAAAAAGAGGTTGTCAGAACAATGGTACTGGAGGAGCATATTCGCCTCGATGGTCGTAAGCTCAATGAAATCAGGCCTATCTGGTCGGAGATTGACTATCTGCCTTCCACGCATGGTTCTTCTGTCTTCACCCGTGGAGAGACGCAGAGTCTTACCTCAGTTACGCTGGGAACCAAGCAGGATGAGGCTATGATCGATAACGCGCTGGGCTTGTACTTCGATAAGTTCCTGTTACACTATAATTTCCCGCCCTATTCTGTGGGTGAGGTAAAACCAATGCGCGGCCCTGGCCGCCGCGAAGTGGGTCACGCCAACCTGGCAGGGCGCTCACTGCGCCGCGTACTGCCGGATGTCAACGACCAGCCTTACACCATCCGGGTGGTGAGTGATATTTTGGAGTCCAACGGATCCTCTTCTATGGCTACAGTCTGTGCTGGTTCGCTGGCACTGATGGACGCCGGCATCAGGATCAAAAGTGCTATCTCCGGTATTGCTATGGGACTGATTGCAGAGGGTGGTAAGACCGCCATCCTGTCCGATATCCTGGGCGATGAGGATGCGCTGGGTGATATGGACTTCAAAGTTACGGGTACCGCTAATGGTATTTGTGGCTGTCAGATGGATATCAAGATCGATGGTATGCCCTATGAGCTGCTCGAAAGTGCGCTCGAACAGGCCCGCGAAGGTCGCCTGCACATCCTCAACGAGATGGCTAAAACCATCGCAGAGCCTCGACCGGATCTCAAACCGCATGCACCCCGCATCGAGCGCCTCTTTATTGAGAAAAGCTTCATCGGTGCTGTCATCGGACCTGGCGGCAAGGTGGTGCAGGAGATTCAGGCAGAAACGGGTACGGTCATCAGTATCGAAGAGGTGGGCGACCAGGGTATTGTCAGCATTGCTGCTACCAACAAGGACTCGATCGACCGGGCTATCGAACGCGTGCGTCGCATAGCTTTCTCTCCCGAAATCGGGGACGTTTATGAGGCAGTAGTCAAAACCATACAGCCCTACGGTGTTTTCGTCGAATTCAATGGCAAAAGCGGCTTGTTGCACGTGTCTGAGATTAGCCACAGCCGTATAGAAAATGTCGAGGATGTCCTCAAAGAAGGTGATATTGTCAAGGTCAAACTTATCGACGTGGATAAGAAGACGGGCAAGCTCCGTCTTTCCCGCAAGGCGCTTATGCCCCGCCCCGCAGGTGCTCGCGATGATGATGAGCAGCAGGGTGGTGGTGGCGGACCGCGTGATCACGGCGGCGACCGTGGCGGTGATCGCGGCGGACGTGGCGGATACGATCGCGGTGGTCGCGGTGGTGACCGCGGCGGTGATCGCGATCGTCGCCGATAATAGTTTCGCATTATTCTATTGTAGGGTGTTTTGCCGCTTTCAGCGGCAAAACACTTATATGCCACAATGCCCGCATTGATTTTTCGAAGAAAAATCAATGCGGGCATTGTGCGCTAATTGAGCTTCGCAGCAGCTGCGTTCCGGCAGTGCATATAGGGATAGGTATTTAATGTATGTATTTTAACAGGAACTAATGTAAGGGTACTGGCGTTATATGATAGATGGATTGCATCGACAGGCAACCGAAAAAATGTTGTGCAAATGATGCAACTCTTTTCGCCCTTTTAATGTAATTTTATAAGTGTTATTACTTACAGTCCGAAATATTCTATGCGTCAGCTAAAAATTTCCAATAAAATCACCACAAGGGAGAGCCTTGCGCTGGATAAGTATCTGAACGATATCAGCAAGATTCCTATGCTTACAGCTGACGAAGAGGCGCAACTCGCTGAACGAATACGCAAAGGTGACGAAGAGGCCCTCAATAAACTTACCCGGGCCAACCTGCGCTTTGTAGTCTCTGTTGCTAAGCAGTATCAAAATCAGGGACTTTCATTGAGCGATTTGATCAATGAAGGCAACGTAGGGTTGATGAAGGCAGCTCGTCGTTTTGACGAAACTAAAGGATTCAAGTTCATCTCCTATGCGGTCTGGTGGATTCGCCAGTCTATCCTGCAGGCCATCGTGGAGTACTCCCGCATCGTTCGCCTGCCAATCAACAAACTGGGTTCCTACAATCGAGTCAATCAGGTATTTACGTCTTTTGTGCAAAAATTTGAGCGCGAACCCAGCGATGAGGAGCTGGCTGAACTGCTCAATATCACACCCAAGGAGGTTGCCAATCTGATGAAAGGGCAAAACCGGCATATTTCGGTAGATGCACCCCTGAGCGGAGAGGAAGGCGACGCTACCATACTCGATACCATGCGTTCCGGGGAGGATTCGCTGCCCGACAATCAGCTTATGGAGGATTCACTGAAGGAGGAGGTACAGCAGGGTCTGTCAATTCTCTCGCCCCGCGAGGTGGAGGTGCTGTCGGCTTACTATGGCCTCAATGGCTATAAGGCGCTCACGCTCGAGGAGATCGGGGAATGCTACGGCCTGACCCGCGAACGCGTACGCCAGATTAAAGAGCGTGCTATACGTCGGCTGCGCAAGTCCTATAACCGAAATACGCTCAGATCTTTCTTGGGGTAGTAGATGCAGGGTATCTTATAAAAGGCGAACGGCTCTTGACTTTTTAAAAAGTCAAGAGCCGTTCGCCTTTTATAATACACATACCAGCCGCTCAATTATTGCCGCATAGCCTCTACGGGATCCATCCGGGCAGCCTGCATGGCAGGTATGATGCCCGCTACGACACCGATGATTATGGAGACACTCAGCCCAATGCTGATGTTTCCTATATCCATATAGATATCAAAACCAAGCGTACTGCTGAGCAGCTGCATGATCAGGAAGATGAATCCAAGCCCCAACAGCCCGCCCAGGATACAAAGGATAATGGCTTCAATCAGGAATTCCATCAGAATAAACAGTCGCTTGGCACCCAGCGCTTTCTTGATACCAATAATATTAGTCCGCTCTTTGACCGAGACAAACATGATGTTGGCCACACTCACGCCGCCTACCAGCATAGAGAAAGCACCAATGATGATGCCCAACAGGTTGAGTACGAGGAAAAACTGATCGAATACCTTGCCGATCATCGACAGCTCATTGAGGGCAAAATTATCTTCTGCGAGCGGCTTGAGTCGCCGCTTGGCGCGCATAATGCCCATAAGCTCGTCGTGAAGCTGTGGCAGCGGAATGCCTTCCGTAGCTTTCACACTGATAGTGGCATCGAGCATATCGTTGTTGTGCAGATTGGCCAAATTACGCCCTGTGTTGTAGGAGATGATGACGGCATCGTCAAAATTCAGGGGGTTGAGCAGTTCATCACCGGAAGGGGCAATGACGCCGATGACTTCAAAAGTTCGTCCCTGCATTTTTATTTGCTTTCCCAGAGGCTCTACGGTGCCGAAGAGTGTCTCTGCAACCTTGTAGCCCAACACAGCCTTGTTGGCGGCACTCCGGTATTCAGAAGGGGTAAAAAACCGCCCCTTGTGGAAGTCAAACCGGAACATATCTGCAAACTCCTCCGTTGCTGCCAGCGCAATGACATTCTCTGCACTGCTGGATTTCCACTTGAGGCTGCGCATGCCTACCGTCACGTAAAAAGTGCTCAGCTGCGCGTAGCGCGACTTCTCTTTGATGGCCTGGTAGTCTTCATAGGTAGGGTTGGGCCGCCGAAAGTATTTCCACCAGTTGTCACCAAAATCATCCCAGGGCCACTTCTGGACATACAGGATGTTGTTGCCGAGTTTTTGCATGCTGCCGCGGATGTTGTCCTCCAGAGAATCAACTGCCGAAAGAACACCGATGATGCAGAAGATACCGATGGAAATACCCAGGAGCGATAAAAAGCTCCGGAGTCTGTTGCCCAGTAACTGCTGTATGGCCTGCTGTATGCTCTCGTTGATGATTTTAAAAAGAATAGCCATGCGAATATGATTGTCTGTCGGCTCAACCCATCCGGGGGCTGCCTTGTTAATTTAGTGGCCTAAAGCTACTATAAAGGAGGCAGATGCGGGCATTATTTCGATGAAACAACCGTTTTCGTCTGCCAGTTACGAACAGCAGCAACACCCACGGCCAATGCAGCATTTTGCACAAATACAGCAAAGAATAGTACCGAATATTTTATTACCTTTGCACGCTATTGTAAGAAAAAACCACTAGATGAGGACTAAACTCTCGCATTTCGGATTTGACCTGCCTAAGCACTTGGTCGCACAGTATCCGGCCAAAAACAGAGATGAATCAAGATTGATGGTTCTGCATCGCAAAACTGGCAAAATCGAGCACAAGGTATTTAAAGATATCCTTGAGTATTTTGACGAGGGTGATGTGATGATCTTCAACAATACTAAGGTCTTCCCTGCCCGTATGTATGGCAGAAAAGAAAAAACGGGTGCCAAAATAGAGGTTTTTCTGTTGCGCGAGCTTAACAACGACGCACGCTTGTGGGATGTATTGGTGGATCCTGCCCGCAAAATACGCGTCGGCAATAAACTTTACTTCAGCGACGAAAATGACAACGATGTGCTGGTGGCTGAAGTAGTCGATAATACCACTTCCCGCGGGCGGACTATCCGCTTTCTTTATGATGGTCCCGAGGAGGATTTCCAGCGCGATCTCTACAATCTGGGCAATACGCCCCTGCCTAAATACATCACCCGACCGGTTGAAAAATCGGACAGGGAGCGCTACCAAACGGTTTTTGCCAAGGAGGTGGGTGCCGTTGCTGCACCGACGGCCGGTCTTCACTTCAGCAGGGAGTTGTTGAAGCGACTTGAAATCAAGGGTATAGACTTCGCTGAGCTGACGCTCCACATCGGTTTGGGTACCTTCCGCACCATCGAGGTGGAGGATCTGTCCAAGCACAAAATGGACGCTGAATATTTCCGCATATTGCCTGATGAGGCGACAAAAGTCAATCAGGCTAAAGAGAAGGGCAGCAGAATTTGTTCCATTGGCACGACCACCATGCGTGCGGTAGAAACTTCTGTTTCGTCCGAGGGCTACCTCAAGCCTGCAGAGGGCTGGACTAATAAATTTATCTACCCTCCCTACGATTTCAGTATCGCCAATTCTATGGTCACCAATTTTCATCTGCCAAAGTCGAGCCTGATTATCATGGTAGCAGCTTTTGGTGGCTACGAGCTGGTCATGGAGGCCTATCATGAGGCTATTAAGGAAGAATATCGCTTTTTCAGCTATGGTGATGCTATGCTGATCCTGTAGTAACGCTTGTGTGGATGCCTGTACAATTGCAGGCATCCATACAACCTAGCTATGTACCACCATTCTTTCAATGCCTGCAACAATATGGGCAGTCGCTTTGTAGGGTCCGGGTACCGCATATTTAGTGTGTTTTTTGGCGTCTTGCTGTCCTTTGCGGGACTCAGGGGCTCAACTGTCAGCTTCACTTTTTACGGGGCGGTCATAGAGTTATCGTACGATCCCGACAGACTACCGCACAGCAGGCTGTTGCCCGAGGAGTCTTCGCTCATCCGGGGATGGCGATGGACAGAACGGCAGCTATGTGAGCAGCTTCTTTATGATCTCCACTGGTACAAGGATCAGCTCCAGTTGAATGACTGGTTTTACTATAAGCTCATTGAGCAGGCCGTTGGTCAGCTCCTGCCGCCTTCACGGGCGTTGCAGCGAAGGATACTGACAGCAGCTTTGCTGTATCATAGTGGCTATGATATCAGGCTGGTTCTCAATCATCGCGAGCTCTTTGTCTATGTATACGCTGCCATACCCCTGTATGAAGTGTCTCAAATTGAAGATGCAGGCCGTAGTTTTTTCAATCTGCAGGCTATCGGGAGGCCAACGCCTGGGGGCAGATCTTTAGTAATCATGCTGAGCGAACCTTGTCGGCAAGGCCGTAGTTTCGACTTTTCGCTCGATGCATGGCCGGCACTGCCGGAAAGGCCAGTCAGCCGGCGCTTCAGCTTCGTTTATCAGGGGGCCGACTACCCGCTATCCCTCACTTACGATGCTAGTCGGGTCGACTTACTCAATACGTATCCGGTATTGGACGAAATAAATTTCATCAGGGCTTCGCTGTCTGAGAGCCTTTCCTCCAGCCTGCTGCCGCAGCTTAAGACATACATGCAGGAGATGACGCAGCGGGAGCAGTTATCTTTTCTTGCTGCCCTTTGCAGGACGGGTTTTGCTTATGGGGAGATTCCGCTGCCCGATGGGCGGCAAGGTCAGAAATCAATGGTGGCTGATGAGTTGTTCTACTACCAGGAGTCGGACTGTGAAGACCGGACTGCCCTTTATTTTAACCTGCTTAAGGAATTGCTGGACTTGCCCCTGCTGGTCATTGCCTGGGAGGATCATGTGAGCCTGGCTGTTGGACTGCAAGACGCTGATGGTGACTATTTCACCCACCAGGGACAGAGGTATTTTTATTGTGACCCGACCGGACCGGTAGATTCTCCCGATGTTTGTATCATTCCCTTTGGATACGAAGGATTGAGTTTCACCATTGTTGGAGAATATCAACCACAGTAATTTGGAATCAGCTGGGTTTATTTGTTTTAAAATTTTAAAATAAATTAATTATCAGAATTTTATTTTTTAAAAAAATCATTTTGTTCCATTAAATAGTATTATAGATTATTTTAAAAAAATGTGATGAAAAAGGCATAAAAAGAGATTGGGTTTATTAGTTTTGCGGAAAATTTGCCCAGACGTAATGGGGTGTTTTATCTTTTTTATCCATAAAAATTCGTAGTCTATGTACTGGACATTGGATCTTGCCTCTCACCTTGAGGATGCTCCCTGGCCCGCAACTCGGGACGAATTGATTGACTACGCCATCCGTTCAGGTCTCCCCCTGGAAGTGATCGAAAACCTCCAGTCAATGGAGGATGAGGGGGAGATTTATGAAGGTATCGATGATATCTGGCCCGACTACCCGCGAAAGGATGACTTTCTCTTTAATGAGGATGAATACTAGTAACTGCTGATTCACACTGCGTAAAAAAGGTTTTGCAAATTAATTTGCAAAACCTTTTTTGCAATAAGGGCTGAAGCAAAAGTGTTTTATCGGTGAAATCGGTGAAAGCGAACACTGAAACTGCCTGTATCTGGCTGGCTGCGACTTGCTCGCAACGCTAAGACTGAAGGACAAAAACATAGACAGCATGAAAAGTCTGTTGGAAATAAGCCGCATCATCACCCGAAAAAAACTGGCGCACATAGAAATTCTGGATGATAGCGAAGCGCAACAAAAGCACAGTAAGTTTAATGAATTCTATAGGGGTATACTTTCCAATCAGTTCAGAAGTGATCAGGAGGCTGCGGAGACATTGTACAGTTGCGAACCCCAGGATGCCCGCTACAGGCAGCTCAAATCGCGTTTTCGAAAAAGGCTGTTGAATACATTGTTTTTTCTGGACCTCAACAAGCCGTCGGCCTCAAACTATGAGCAGGCACATTATCATGCGCAAAAAGAGTGGGCGCTGATCAACATTCTGCGTGACCAGGGCGCCCACTATTCGGCTGCGCAAATGTCCCGGCAGTTGCTGGGGGTCACCCAGAAGTATCATCTCACGAATCTGCGACTGAATGTACTTCGCTTTCTCCGGGAGTACGCACTGCTCGAGGAAGATACGACTTCATTTGACGCTTTTGAGGCAGACTTACAACAGTTGTTGGAGCAGTTTCAGGCTGAAGTGCAGGCTGAGTCGCTGTTTTTCAGGGTACAGCAGATTTATCTCCATCCTGCTGCAGAGTCCCGGCAACAGGAGCTGCTGGAACTGTGCAATGAGCTGTTGGGCCTGTCGGATCGCAACAATTCTCCCTGGATCTATTTTCACATGTATCAGGCATGGGCGATGCAGTATCTGATTGAAAAAGATGCTGCAGCAGCCATCGATATTTGCACACAGGCGCTGGCCTACCTCGATACATTGCCGCGCTTCTATCCCGAGGAAGTGTGGACAAGATTTTATATCAACCAAATGGCGGCCTGTCTGTACCTGCAGGATTACAAAAGGGGAATGGAGGCAGCAGAAAAAGCACTGCCGGGGCTTGAGGCTGGCAGTAGCTCGTGGTTTGTCTTTATGGAGTATTATCTTCTGCTGGCTGCGCACACGGAGCACTACAACCATGCCATGGCCATCTTCAATCACGTAGCGACTTCCGTACAGTTTTACCGCCGCCCGGCCACTGAGCAGTACAAGTGGAGGGTGGTCGGAAGTTATATTGCCGCTTGCCTGAAAATGCAGGGCATGGAAGACCGCGTGGTACGGGTAAAGATGAAAGACAACCTCTTGTCTATTGCTGTTACAGAAACTGCGGGCCGCAGTTACCAGTTGCTGGAAGATATATTGGGTGTTATCTATCACATTACCGACCGGCAGTGGGCCAAAGCGGATAACGCGCTGGAAAAACTGCGGCAGTGGGCCAATCGGCAGGCAGGCAGTGAACATCCTGTACGTCAGCAGCTTTTTATACGTTCGCTGCAACAGCTCAAAAAGGCTAAGTATCAACCCCTGCAGGTCCGACAGCATACCAAATACCTGCAAGGGCTGCAGTCAATGCCCATATACCGGGCAATTCCGCAACAGCTGGAGGTGATTCCCTATCAGCATCTGTGGAAATTAGTCACTCACTGGCTCGAGACACGCCCTTAGCGCCCATGCCTTATCGGGCCGACTTGGTCAGACAGGCTAAAAATTATGGTACAAAAGATATTTTTGTAACACATAAGAAACTGTTAAACAGTTGTTTTTTCGCTCTTGAGATGGTGTAAAGGCTTTGTCAGCCGTCGTTGTGCAAAATTGGAACGGTTTTTGGATTAGAAAAGGTGTCATCCCTGTCTGTCGCCAAAGGACACACATGGGGCAGTAATTAAACCAAGAATCACAATTCATTTGCACATGAAAAAGAGCGTATCCTGTTTACGGATTGTACAGCTGCTGGCGGTATTATTCCTGCTGGGTGGCCACCTTCCTGCGCAGTCTGTTCTTACGTATGGACTGGTGCAGGATCCGGCCAATCCGCTTATGGTCACAGCCATTGCTACGCCCAATTTTACGGCCAGCAACGCGACCATTCAGTCGGGGGCTGTCTTCACAGTTCTGATCCCTGCTGGCACAGCCATCACTCCTGCCATTCCTGTATTGCCCGCCAATGGCAACATGAATTCTATTACGGGCAGCTGGCGTGCCGAGCGCATCACGGCTGCGTATTATGCGAGCAGTTGTCCGGGTGGCAATCCGGCGGATTTGGGTGGGTATGATGTGTATCGCTGTTCGCTTACGTCATCGCCCGGCCTGAACATCGTCAGCGGTCAGCCTGTCCGGCTGTTTGGCTTCACTCTCACCGCTGATTGTGCGGGCAGCCTGCCGCCGGTGCGCATTCTGCAGGATACCAGTGCTGTAAGGCAGGCTGTTGCTACCCACTGCGGTGGATTTGCGCTTGGCAATGTCATGACGGTTACAGCGGGTGCAGTGACCGCCGGATACGCTGGCAACTTATTGGGTGCCAGTACTCTTAGCTGCCCGCTCAGCTCGCCTTCCTGTCCGATGCCGGTCAATCTGAGCTCTTCTAATGTAAGTGAGCAGTCGATGGAACTTCGCTGGACATCTCAGAATACACCCGTTGACAACTGCTGGACAATAGTTGTCGGGGGGTTGGGTATTCGGGATTGTGGTGATCTTGGCCGCACGGTTGTCAATACTAACGTATGTTTTACCAATGGTGTGCCGGTCTTTAGTGCGCCGGTCAGCAGCATGCAGGTTATCAATCAGCAGGTGCGCGTTGTCGTAGGTGGCCTGCAGCCGGGTACCCGCTACCACTGGTTTGTCTCTGAGACTTGTGACGGCCTCAGCATGCCGGCCAATGTGTCGGCTTGTGCCGGTCCGGGGCTTTTTACCACCCTGGATGCACCTTATGCCGTAACCAGTACGGTGCTCAGCAGACCAAGCTGCCCGTTTAGCAGCCCGGGCTATGTGGCTGATGGTACTTTCCGGGTGACGATTGCCGATGGTACCACTTGCACAGGAACCTATATGGTGACGGCAACACCTGTCGCAGGATCCGGTCCCGGGGGTAGTACGCCGCCCAGCCCGTCCATTGTCACTTACATCGGCATGGGACAGGGCAATTTCCAGTTCAATAATGTGGGTGCCGGCTCGTATTCCGTTTCAGTAACAGAGACGGGGCCCTGCAATCCTCCGGGCGAACCTACTATTGTGACGGTTACTGTAGCCAATGGTACGGATGTCACCCGACCTGTGTTCTATATCTATGATCTCCTGGGAAATATTGTAGTTGACAACGATCCTGCTACTGCGCCGGGTACAGCCCTCAATATGGGCACACTGGAGCTGCCGGAAGGGGCTTGTGGCCGGCAGGATACCTATTATGTCTATGGATTTGATAATTGTGACGGGGTCGTGGTCACACCAAATGCGCTTTCTGCACTGGTGACCACTACTCCTTCGACTATACAGCCGGCTACGCAGGTAAATTTTGCCAACGATGGCGAGGGCTTTTATGTAATGGACGTGCACTGGAGTACAGGCAGTACGACCATAGCTGTCCGTGGCAGAGATGTTTCCGGTAACATAGCCAATGGTACCGCCGGCTTACAGCTCATCGCCAATATCCGGGACAATATCGTGCCA
>JAUMBM010000069.1:0-13638 GCA_032115735.1 Saprospiraceae bacterium | reverse complement strand
CGTATCGCCGACAAAACTTTCGTGGGCAAAGATATTATCCATGTCGATGTATGGAAAAAGAACGATGAACGCACTACCTACAACCTGATCTACCTCGATGGTAAGACGGGTCGGTCCATGGTGAAACGCTTCAATGTCACCGCCATCACCCGCGATAAAGAATACGATCTGACAACAGGTGAAAAGCACTCTAAACTGCTTTATTTCAGCGCTAACGCCAATGGTGAAGCTGAAATTGTGACCGTTGGACTCACACAAAGTGCCAAGGCTCGCATAAAACAGTTCGATTTTGACTTTGGTATCATCGCTATCAAGGGGCGCAGTTCTCAGGGCAATATTCTCACCCGCTATCCTGTCAGAAAAATCACCATGAAAGAGGCAGGCAAATCTACACTGGGAGCCATGCGCGTTTGGATGGATGAAGTCAGTGGTCGCCTCAATACCGACGGAAGGGGACAGCAACTGGGGGCTTTTGATACAGGTGATCAATTGCTGGTGATCTACAAGGAGGGTTCTTACGAACTCACCGAGTTTGATCTTAGCAAGCGCTTTGATCCCAATGAGGTGTCGCTGGTTGCCAAATTTGATCCTCAAATGGTCGTCTCCGCCATCTATTTTGAAGGGGGTAAAGGTGTCACCTTACTCAAGCGCTTTCAAATCGAAACCAGCTCCCTCAACCAAAAATTTCTCTTCATTAGTGATAATAAGCAGTCTAAGTTATACCTGACTACAGTGGCCGCCGATCCGCTGGTAACTTATACTTTCAAGACCAAAACAGCTAAAGAGGAGGCGCAGCTGCGACCCGCTGAGTTTATTGATGTCAAAGGCTGGAAGGCCATGGGCAACAAACTGTGTGAGTTCAAATTGCTGTCTGCCAAGGTTGTTGATGAAAATCCTCAGGAAGGAGAGGAGGACGCCGGCATGATCCCGGATGACACCGAAAACGATGCAACGGCAGCAACCGGCCCTGCCGCTTTTCATGCAGGTGATACCATCGAATTTGATGTAGAGGAAAACGGGCAGGCTAAGCTGTTCTAGCTTCTCTGTGAGTTTGTTGGTCTCCTTGCCAGTAGGGGCTTTCTTTTTCAACCGTCGTAGGATTGCAGCCAGCTTTGATCGCCTCAAGTATAGCCCTCTGAACCTATATTTATCAGCCCCCGTCGACAGCTGCAATAACGATCAACTGCCGGCCGCCAAAATTCGGCGACCGTCTGCTACCGCTGACACCAATCGCTCTATCCTTTCAGGAGCAAGCGGGTTGGCCCAGTAACCATCCACTTTGCAATAGGATCCTACTATCAGCGCATCACAGTAAGGCAGTAAATGCGGCACATTATCAGGATCTACACCCGAACCAACTAACACAGGCAAGCCAGGACAGGCTTGCCTGACAGCCCTGACATCTGACACATTCGTAGCTGCTCCGGTAGCCTGACCCGTCACAATCAGCCCGTCACTGCGAAAAAAAGCAGCCGCCTGAGCTGTCTCTGCCAGGCTTACATCAGCCGTAACACTATGCGCACTGTGCTTCTTTTTTATATCGGTCAGTACGAGAATATCATCGGCATCAATCTGGCGCCGATAACGGAGCAACTCACCCGCGTCAGCATCCATCCACCCTTCATCAGCAACGTGACCATATACAAAGCCTTCCGCTCTGATGTACTGCAAGCCGGCAGCTTGTGCAACGGCCAAAGCTGCTTTATTGGCTCCTGCCAAAATCTGTATTCCACAACTCATACTGCCTACCACCTGCTTCACAGCCAATGATACGGCCGTCATCCAGGCAATGGTCTCCGGTCCTGCCGAACGCCGCAGATAGGGCGTGTCGTGCATATTCTCCAACAACAGACCATCTACACCCATTTCGCGATACATCTTGGCTTCTGCCACTGCCACCTCAATAATCCCTTTTCCGGTATAGGCAGGACTGCCCGGCAATGCCGGTACATGTATCATGGCAATCAATGGCTTATCTACATAAAAAAGTTGCCGGAATGTTTTCATCTGCCTTGGTGATTTAAAGAAAACTTTTTTGTAGCACGAAATTTTTACTTATACGCAACTGTAGGGTGAATAATTACGCTGCTCAGATTGAGCTATAACACGAAAAAAAATTTGTGCGTGCCTCGTAATTATACATTCGCATCGAGAGCGACTTGCTAAGTCGCCCGCCAAGTGGAAGTCCAGGCATCACTCAAACGCCCTGACAAGCTTCATAAAGATCACTCCATCCTTTTCGCTGTTTGACAATATTTTCGAGATACTCTCTCCATACAGGCTCATCCTGCGTCTGATCTTTGATAATGGCTCCCCGCAGACTGGATGCCAGATCCGCCGCCCGCAGATTTCCGTCTCCAAAATGCGCTGCCAGCGCAAGCCCACTGTTGATTACCGAAATAGCCTCTGCTGTACTGAGTGTACTGGAGGGAGACTTTAGCCGACTGCGGCCATCTTCTGTTTTACCTGAGCGCAACTCTCGAAAAATAGTCACCAGCCGGTAGATTTCTTCGCTGGCAACCCGGGTTGCCAGCGGCCCAAGCCCCGGATCAAGCTCTTGGGTTCGAGCGCTCACAATCTGTACCTCTTCATCCAGCGTAGCCGGTAGTGGCATGACAACGGTATTGAAGCGTCGCCGAAGCGCGCTCGACAATTCATTGACCCCCTTATCTCGGTCATTTGCAGTTGCAATCACATTGAAACCTCGCCGTGCCTGTACTGCTGTATTGAGCTCAGGAATCGGAAGCGTTTTTTCGGAAAGAAGGGTGATGAGTGCATCCTGTACGTCAGCAGGCATACGGGTTAGCTCCTCTATGCGGGCAATTTTACCTTCTGCCATGGCTTTCATGATGGGACTGGGCGTGATAGCCTTTTCCGAAGGGCCTTCTGCCAATAGTCGGGCGTAATTCCACCCATAGCGCAGCGCCTCCTCCGTGAGTCCTGCCGTCCCCTGTACCAGCAGAGTCGACTGCCCGCTTATGGCTGCTGCCAGATGTTCACTAACCCAGGTTTTGGCTGTACCGGGTATGCCTATCAACAGCAGCGCCCTGTCTGTCACCAAGGTGGCCACTGCAACTTCTATCAGCCTTCGGTCACCATAGTATTTGGTGCTGATGATGGTGCCATCCTCCAATGTTCCGCCCATCAGGTAGGTTACTACCGCCCAAGGAGATAATCGCCAGCCTTCCGGCCTGAAGCGCTTGTCTGTCAATGCCAGCGCGGCAAGTTCACTTTCGTATGCGACCTCCGCATGGGGTCTGAGTATCGTGGGCTGCTGCATAGTTTGTTAAAAAATCCGAATACAATGCTTCCTCTCTCCACAAAGATAACCGTTCTTTGGATTACGTAAGTGCGACACATACAATCCATGCAGGTCTCTCATCAATGTATGCTTTCAAGCCAACGCACTTCACTGCAAAAACGATAGTCCATGATTTTTTTTAAACGTGTAAGCTCCCGGGATGAACTGCAGCAAATCAAAACACTACAGGAAGCCAACCATCTTTCGCAACTGTCTTCTACCCCTCAGGGTCTCTCAGAGGGCTTCTTGACAGCTCGTTACAGCCTTGATTTCCTCGAGGAAATGCATAGGGCAGAACCCTCAGTCATTGCGGTCGAGCAGGATCGCGTCATTGGCTACGCCCTGGCTACTACCCGCAAACCAGGCATGCAAAACCCCTTGCTGGCAGCGCTGTTTGAGCAAATCGATATGCTCACCTATCGTGGAACCCCCCTAAGCGACATCGACTATCTGGTGGTAGGACAGCTCTGTGTTGCCAGCGGCTTTCGGGGTCGTGGACTTGCCCCGGATTTGTACAACCACTACCAACAGGCGCTGCATGAAAAATACCCCTGCTGTCTGACCGATATAGACCTACGAAATCAACCATCCCTGAAGGCACACCTCAAGGCAGGTTTTAAAGAAATTAGCAGCTTTTCCTACGGATCAGCCGACTGGTCAATTGTGCTTTGGGACTGGCGTGGAAACACATGAGTGTATATAGCAGATAAGAAAGGATACTTATGTGCATTCGTTGTCTACTACCAACAAAGCACAAAAACAAAAAGAGCAAGCCGACCTTAATCAACTTGCTCTTACTTAGTGGCGGAGGCAGGACTTGAACCTGCGGCCTCCGGGTTATGAGCCCGACGAGCTACCAACTGCTCTACTCCGCGATATTTGAGATTGCAAAGGTATAGCATTATGTAACATCGCGCAAGTGCTGTCGGTAAATATTATTTATTCACAATCGCTTTGACGCTCATCTCCCGGCCTTGATTTGTTCTCAAGCGAATGGTATACAAACCATTGGATAAATTTTGAGCACCGAAATAAATTGTATTTTTGCCTGAAAATAATTTTTTTGCCTGTTCCTGTACCACCACTCCACTGGCATTATAGAGGGTTACTATGGCTTCACAGGTTTCTGTGAAGCCGTATACTTCAAGCTGAATTGTCTCTCCGACGGGATTGGGTGACACCTGCATGCGAAAGTCAGCTGCATCAAGCTCCTGAATATTAACCGTCGAATCAGGACTCAGGACATACAAGGCCAAATCATCTACATAGAAACCGTCTCCATTTTGAAAAGCGTCGGCGCCCATCGCAAACCGAAATCTTATGGCATCGCCTGCGGCAACGTATGCGCTGAGGTCAATTTCCTCGAGCACCCAGTCCTGCTGAACGCCGTCATATACCGGCTCATCAACACCCTGAAACATCGAACCGGGATGCGTGTATTTGCCGCAGAGGGGGATGAAAGGTCCGCCATTCACACTGAGTTGTGCCTGAACATAATCGTAGTAAGGTTCTATGTCCCAACTAGCCCTGAAAAAGAGGATTACCTTTTCCGCCGGCCCGATGGTCAGCGGGGTCTGTTGCGTAGCAGTAGTGTAGTTGTTGTTGGCGTAGGGCCCCTGTGGAGAATCAGCCAGGCTGCTTGGCGGAGAAAAGTAACGGGCACTGGTCAGCCCCCAGGCATTGACTGCTGAAGACCAGTCACCTGCCGTATTCATAGAATTGGTATAAACGGGTTCGGCAACATCCAGAAAACTTCGCCAAACAGTATCTGTGCGCACAAAGTAGCCATTGTCAATACGCAGCAAAAACGACAGCTGCTGCCCGGAAACCAGTGAAGGGGAGAGGGTCAGGGCAAAGCTGGTATCAATCCGCTGGTTGGTTGTCAACGCTAGCTGCAGGGAGGCCGGACTGACACTCACCAGCGAGGGTTGCAGTGGGGTGAACGAAACGGTAAACGTCCCGCCGGTAAATCCATGCCGCTCCACAGCTACTTCCTGAAGGGAGGTTGCCGGCGTCCAGTAGGTATCCCCCAGCGCTTTTGCCAGACCAAAATTATGAACGGCATGCGCAGCCGCCAGGTTCATCCACATACACCGTTGGCTGTTGGGGATGATACTCGAGGGTGCCGGCCAGAATCCCTCTTCGCCCATACCCACCTCGGCCGTCATGCTGTATATCTGTACCTGTCCGTACATCCAGTCGTCAGACCCTCCGTTGACTACATAGCCCACCGTCTCTGTTCCTGTACCGGATACGAACTGATTGTCAAATGTCAACGCTCTGCCCAAATTAGTGAACGTGGCCTCGTTGTCTGTAGGGGAGTCCGAATAGCCCCAAGGGAAAATCAGCAGATTGCCAAAGGTATGATGATTAAGTGCTACCCGAAACTGATGCTGCAGACAGAAGTCCCGCAGCGCCCGGGTCTCCGGTTCTGAAAAAGGCTCTGTCCCCCGATAGACCTCCGAAGCCGGATTGAGCGAAGAACCAATATTATCATGCCCCCACGCATAGCCGTAATTTCGGTTGAGGTCAACGCCTTTCGAACCATCTGCATTCGTACGCCTATTTTTTCGCCACAGCCCGCCACCCTGCGGGAAGTTGACCTGATTGTACAGGTAGCCGTCGGGGTTTACACAGGGGACAAAATAGAGCGCAGTATTGTTGAGCAGGTAGTTAACTTCAGGGTTTGATTCATAATTTTCCAGCAAATACCACATGAAGTAAATCAGCTGGGTGAGACTATTGGGCTCCCTTGCGTGGTGAAGGGACGTATACAGGACTTTGGGCTTGTTGCCATCATCGGCTACCGGTTCACGGGTGATTTTGAGCCAGTAGATTGGCCTTCCTTCTACGGAAGTTCCTCCGGGCAGTGGGGTAGCAGTGCTAATCAGGTCGGGGTAGCGCGCGTGCATCTGCTCGAAAATGGAAAGCATTTCCTGATAGGTATAAAAACCTGCCATGCTGCCGAGTTCAAAATTAGCGGGTACCGGATAGTGCTGTCTAGCCTCGGATTGATCAGCCGGTGGGCAGTTACCCGTTGTGCGAGCAGCAGCCGTCGTGCGCGTGGAATCCTGATAGTAGGCCTGCACATCCGGAATCACAATCTCATAGGAAAAGCCTGCCGCCTGCAGTAGCTGCAGCTCATGATCGCTGTAGTCGTTGAGCAGGAATCGTCCGGGGATATACTGACCATGGTCCGCCTCTAACCCCAGCGCAGCCACTTCTGCTATGCTTCTGCCGCGCAGGTCTATTCGCACCCGCTGATAGTGCTCCTGTACGTCCTGTGCATGGAGGCTTGCAAAAAGCCAGGACGACAGCACTAGCCACACAAATAATACTGGTTTCATCATACAAATGTGCTTATTACGATACGCAAGTATTTCATTAGACTGCAAAATAACGTCATTTGGCCTACTATCTTTCTATTTTGCAGAACGGCTTGTGTCTACTTACTGCTAAAAACCGTATTATTGTTTGTTTTTTATCATTTTTCTGGAAGCTGTCAGCTGGAACCGCCACAAAACTTGTTGCCTGGCCAGACGGGAGGCAGCCGACCACCCGGCATGCGCATATGAAGCTCCCCAAAAGGAAGGCTATATCACCAGGTTTTACACACTATTCAAAATATTACATATCTTATTGTTTATGAGGCTATTCATACTTTGCTGCTTGTTGATACTCGGTTCGGCTGTAGAGGCTGTTGCACAACCACCTTGCCCGCCGGGACAAAACTCTGTCATCATGTCTATCCGGACAGATGGCTATGGCTACGAAATTTCGTGGCAGGTAAGAAATCTTATCACCGGCCAGATATACGGTGCTGTGGCACCCAACACCTATGCAAATAACCAGCTGTATCAGTCACAGATTTGTGTACCGGACTCCGCCTGCATTGTCATTGAAGTATCGGATACGTACGGTGACGGCCTGCTGGGCGCTGGTTATCTCGTAATCACCTATGAGGGCGATACCTTGGCCAATGATCCCTATTATACATTCCGCCATCAGGAATTTGCCGGATGTAGTTCCGGGGAATCCTGCGAAACGGCTGCTGCAGTGGGCTTAGGTCAGTACACAACCTCCTTTGATGATCAATGGTACGCTTTTACACCGGATTCGGTGGGTACCTATCTCATCACTACCTGCGGGCTGTCCGACTGTGATACTAAAATATGGGTGTATGAAAATTGTGGTACCAACAGTACGGCAGAAGACAATGCCGGCACCGTATTTTTCGATGATGACAGCAATGGCTGTGCTCCTCAGGCGCAGGTCGAGGGCTGGTTTGCTGCCGGAACGACCTATCTTATACGCATAGGTGATAATGTAAATACCTGCGGCGATTCCATCACCTGGGAGCTCACATATCTGGGACCGATAACCGGTTGTACGGATCCCAATTCATGTAATTTCAATCCCTTGGCTACCGTTGATGATGGTTCCTGCCTACCGCAGAGCCATCCGGATTGTCCGGCGGGTCCGGATTTGGTCATGCGCCAGGATGTACTCATCAACAGCTTGCAACAGGGTGTAATCAATTCCGTTGACCCCTGTCTTATTGAAGAAGGCTGTATGCGCGGCTACGGTATGCGCGATGTCGTCAGATTTTCCACCCGCATTGACAACATAGGCGAAAAGGACTATGTCATTGGTCAGCCTTCTTTCAACAATAACCAGTTTACCTGGAATAACTGCCACAGTCACTTTCACTACGACGGATATGCAGAGTATATTCTCTTCAGCAGTACCGGAGAGCGCCTGCCGGCTGGCTTCAAAAATGGTTTCTGCGTGCTTGATCTGGGTTGCATGTGGGGTAGTTCACGCTATGGATGCGGCTACATGGGCATTTCGGCAGGTTGCTATGACGAGTACTGGGCTGGCCTGAGTTGTCAGTGGATAGATGTGACAGACATAGCCGACGGTGACTATACCTTTGTTACCCGTGTCAACTGGGACAATGCGCCCGACGCACTCGGACAGCTGGAAAGAGACACTATCAACAACTGGGCACAGGTATGCATCAATATTGATCGCAGCTCCGGACAGTTGGTGGTCACCACCGATCCGACATGTCCTCCTTATCAGGACTGTGCAGGGCAGCTGTACGGCTCACTCGTTACGGACTGTCAGGGCGTATGTGGTGGCAGCGCGCTGCGGGGTGATCTCAATGAAAATGGAAGCCAGGAACTCACCGATGCCACAGAATACATCGATGCCGTCATCGCCGGTGGTACAGACGTGACAGCTTGCAACGACCTTAATGCCGACGGCAGGTTGTCTGTATACGACGCTTCGCTGCTGAGCAGCTGCGTGAATTTTGGCGCCATACACAATCACCCGGGCGAGGGCGCTCACGATCATTGCAATTTCCCGGGTGGTCTTACCAATTTTCTGGATACAGTGACACTCACGCTGCAGCAGGTAAATTTCGAAGAAGGCTGGTTGGATATCGCCATCAAAAATCCTTCGTCCCGCATCAATGCCTGGCAACTTCGTACCAGTGGCATAGCCTTGGCCGATGTGGTGAGCTTGGTTGACCCTCAGTTGTATCCAATTGCTCCACGCCTAAGCATGGCCGACAGCATCGTACTCGGCATCAGCTACCAGGATTCTATGATCAACAGATCACCCGATTTTCAACCCCTCTGCCGTATCTTTTTCTCGGATATGAGCACTGATTTCGTATGTCTGGCCGAAGCCATAGACATCGTCAATGAGCGTCAGGAAAAAACCATCGTGCTCATAGAAGAGGGCTGTGCCGAGCGTATCGTCAATAGTGCCAATGAGCCGGGCCTCCGGCAACTGCCCGTCACGCTGAGCCCCAATCCGTTTGGCACAACTACGCTGCTGCAGTTTCCCAATCCCGCTGGTCATCCTTATCGGCTGGAGATCTTTGATGCCAATGCTCGTCTGGTTCGTCAGTATCATGACGTTCGCACAGGTCAGGTTACCATCGATCGTCACCAGCTTTCGGCAGGCGTTTATTCATATCGCCTGAGCGGTCAGCATGCCCTGGTGACAGGCAGACTGGTGATCCAATAAGCTCTTGGCAAGCATTTCTTTTTAAAAAAAAGTAATACTCCCGGGCTGTAGCCCGGGAGTATTACTTTTTAAGTGTAGGCATTTGCTGACGAATATCATTGTCTAAGTGACTAAAACACCACATTTTTGAACCAGCTCCCTTCTATGCGCTGACAAAGCATAGCGGCAGGGTATCAATGACCATAGTCCGGGTCACTAAATAAATTTTACATGAAAAAAATACTCTTCCCCACTGATTTTTCAGCAGCTGCCAATGACGCCTTAGCTTATGCGCTGGCACTTACCAACCGCTGGGATTGCGAGCTGACCCTGCTGCACGCGTATAAAATTTACAGCCCGACGGGTACACTGGTCTCCATGGAGCCTTTCATTGAGGAAAGTGCCCATAAGGAGATGCAGAAAACGGTCGCAGACAGTCGGGGCTTGCTGCATCGGCCTGAGCAGCTTACATCCGTCCTGCTGCGAGGCGATGCCATCCCTACCATTGCCAGCCATGCGGAAGAAGAAAAATACGACCTGATCATCATGGGCACCCAGGGAGCCAGTGGTTTACGCGAAATTTTGCTGGGCAGCATCACCGCCGGCCTCATTCGAACCACGACAGTACCTGTACTCGCTATTCCCGCCCGCTACGCCTTTCAGCCACCGCAGGAGATTGTACTGGCCATGGATCAGCAGGGAATTTCCAAACCTGCAATCCTGAGTCCGCTGGTTGCTATCGCCAAGACCTTTGGTGCAACCATCCGCATTTTCCATCAGGATACAGGCCCCGGTGATATTGGTATCGATCCGGCCATCGATGACCTCCTGCAGGAAGTCGAACACTCCTTCCATTACGAACTGGAAGAGGGAGAGGTATACAAAAGTATCCGGGATTTTACAGAAGAAGCCTCTGCGGATATGCTCTGCATGATACATCGCAGGCGCAGTTTTCTGGAGGATATTTTTCACCAGAGTGCTACCCGGCACACTGTCAATAGGACGGAGCGCCCCCTGCTGGTGCTGCATGACATCCTCAGTATGTAGATTTTTTTCACCGGAGCCCTATAACCGTTCTTTTACAAGGTTTTTGTTGTTTTTCAGTCAGGTAGCACCGGCCCCTATCCTCCCAAAACGCGGAAATTCGCTAAAAACACCTCAGCATGTACAAGCTCAATAACTAAACTTGAGCCGCAAGAAGAATGCCTGCAGCGGACTATGGTAGCCTTGGCTGTCACTTTTTTCCATGACTACCTGCCCAACCAGATCAAGGCTCCAGTTTTCTGCCATGGAAAGTGACAGGCTGGGGTTGGCAAAAAGCGGATGCGACGTATTAGGACTATAGATAAGCGCTAATCCGGCATTTAGCAGGGGCGTCAGCGGATAGCTGGCCTGAGTGAGCGTTGACCATCGGTAAGGGTAAAGATTCCTTGCAGAGAGTTCAAAATCAAACAGGCTTATAATGCTCCCATCCGTTTGCCCGTTGCTGTTGTACAAAACACCCCAATTAGCATACAACCCGCTACCAAATACGTAGTCGATGCCCACGGTAGCAGCAAGATTATGGCGCTGCCCCTCAGCCGGCAGGTGATAGAAATATGTCCACTCACCTTTAAAACCAGCATTACCGAGGCTACCTGCCCAGCCACCCCCCAGTAGCCAGTCACGGCGAGCATAGCCGCCAATCAGCTGCCAGTCATAGCCGCCGCGATTAAAAACCCATCGGCCTGCCAGCGCCCCTTCCCGCCAGCTCCGCCCGGCTCGCGCAACCAGTTCCACACTACCCGCAAAGCCAGTAAAATAGCGCAGTCGGAGCGCATCGCTTCCCGGGCGCTCCTCATAATCGAAATCCGTAAAAGCAAATGCATTGAAAATATCGTTGGGATTCCAGATGTTGCCGATGCCCCAGTTGACCCGCTGCCGACCGAGGCGCAGCTCCCAGCGTTGGGCAGTATAAGCCACAAAGGCCCGGTCGAGTACACTGTGGCCTACCCACTGCCCATTGTTGACCCATGTCCTCGACAAGTCGAGCCAGTCATTGGCAGCTGCATCAATCTGCTCCGCATAAGCAGGGTTGAGGCGCACAAGATCTCCATAAAACAGCCGTGTGCGCAGGCCTGCCTGCAGCTCCCAGCGGTCACCGGGCTGGTAGCGGAAGTTGAGGCGGTGGTGAAAAAAATTATCCTGCAGCAGGGGGGTATTATTTCCGGAAAAAAAGAGCAGCGTCTGCAAATTCTTGATATACCCGCCCAGCTCCCAGGGGGAAGTCGCTACCGTCAGGCTATCCGCCTGAGCAGCTAGTTGCAGCGGCAGCCACAACAGTACGAGCATACGACAACGCTTACTCATAGCTGCCGGCGTATTTCATCGCCCGCAAGTTGGCCATCTACAAGCCGGATGACGCGGCGTGCACGGTCAATCACCCGCTGATCATGGGTGCTAAAAATGAAGGTTATGCCCTCCTGCTGGTTGAGCTGGTCCATGATATCCAGCAAGTTCGAGGCAGCCACCGAATCGAGGTTCGCGGTTGGCTCATCGGCCAGCACAAAGGCAGGCTTGGCGGCCAGCGCGCGGGCGACCGCCACGCGCTGCTGCTGCCCGCCCGACATTTCGGCGGGCCGCTTATCCATTTGGTCAGATAAGCCAACCGCCGCGAGCAGCTCGCGCGTACGCGCCTCGCGCTCAGCCTTGGGTCTGCCCTGCAACAACATGACAAACTCCGTATTTTCCCTAGCCGTCAAAACGGGAATCAGATTGTAAGCCTGAAAAACAAAACCAATATGCTCGCGCCGAAAATCTATCAGCTCAGCATCCGACAGCTCGGTGATGTTGTGCCCGCCAACCCATACCGTTCCACTGCTCGGCCGATCCAGCCCACCAATGATGTTGAGCAGCGTAGTTTTGCCAGAACCCGACGGGCCAACAATCGCCGTAAATTCCCCCGCCTCAATCGACAGACTCAGCTCACTGAGTGCCACTACCGGAATTTTATCCGGATTGTAGATTTTGCCAACTTTTTCAGCTTTAATGACTGCTTCTTTCATATTATGGCTTGTAAAAGGCTGTATAAAATGCTCATCGGGCAATGGCGCTCAGCGGCTGCAGCCGCACCGCCTTCCAGGCCGGATAGATGGCGCCCAGCAGGGCCGTCACTACAACCGCCACGGCCATCTGCACGTACATGGAAGCTTCAAGCACCGGGTAAATCACCTGCGTAAGCCCAAACTGTTCCATACTGCCGGCAAAGGCCGACAAGTCTATGCCGCTCTTACCCAGCCAGACCACCGTTGTCCACCCCAACAGCAAACCCGGCAAACTCGCAGCCCCTGCCAGCAAAACCGTCTCCAGTACAATCATGGCAAAAATCCTGCCCTTACTCATGCCTATGGCCATAAGCATACCCAGTTCGTGGTAGCGCTCCAACACGGCCATGAGCATGGTATTGACAATGCCAAACAACAACGCCAGCATGATGATACTAATGAAAATCGTAGCAGAAGTCTGCATCTGGGACTCATAAAGCTCCACATCCGGTGAAAGCTCGCGATAGTTTTCTACCCGGCCGTCCGGTAAGGATTGCTGCAGAGAATGCTGAACAGCTGCCATTTCCTCTGGCCGGTACAGCAGTATCGCCAGCTCATGCGCCGCTTGCGGATTGCCAAAAAGGGCATTCAATTCTGCGCGGTTGACAAATACCGACCCCTCGTCAAAGGGTGTATTGCCCGTGTCAAAAAATCCTGCAACACGAAAAGCAGCAGCTGTAATATTGCCTCCTGCGTCCTGAAAAGTGAGCACAACCTTGGCACGGATGCGAATTTTTAATTTTTCGGCCAACTCATCTCCCAGCAGGAGCTGGTGACGCGCCTGGGTTTCGAAGTAGCTGCCATCGGTAATTTTTTGGTCCAGCCGGGTAAGGGCAGCTTCTTCTGCAGGGTCTATGCCGCGGATTTGCACGCCCCGCGGGCTGCGGGCCGTCGTGAGCATACCATTGACCAGTGTGCGGGCGGCAGCAGCGCGTACGCGCTTATCCTGCCGGATGACTGCCAGCCGTTCATCGGTCCTGTCCAGAAAATACTGGGCTTCGGCATCAGCCGAAAACTGTGGGTTGTGTACTTGTAAGTGACTGAGGTTGTTTTCGATGGCACTATCAACATAGCCGCGTACCATCCCTAGTGAGAAGCTGATCATGAACGCCAGTGACCATATTCCTATGACAATGGCCAGCATGACAACCATGCTGCGCATGCGGCTCCGCCAGATGTTCCGCCAGGCAATGGTGAAAAGCATAGTAGGCTGTTTTTTGCAGCGGCTACAGC
>JAUMBM010000068.1:0-15894 GCA_032115735.1 Saprospiraceae bacterium | reverse complement strand
TGCCGCTGCTGGTTAGCTTGCTTCAAAATCCTGCTATCGAATCGGCTCTGGTTTTTACACGTACTAAGCATGGTGCCGACAAGGTCGCCAAGGCACTCGCTAGATTCAACATCAGCGCAGCGGCTATCCATGGCAATAAGTCCCAAAATGCCCGGCAGCTGGCACTCAACAATTTTAAATCCCGGACCACCCGCGTATTGGTGGCCACGGATATTGCTGCTCGGGGTATTGACGTCGACGAGCTGTCGCATGTCATCAATTTTGAAATTCCCAATATCCCCGAAACCTATGTGCACCGCATCGGCCGTACAGGCCGTGCAGGGGCCCTGGGCAGGGCTTTTTCTTTCTGTGATACGGAAGAGCGCGCTTATCTCAGGGATATCGAGCGCCTCATCAAACGCTCTATACCGGTGGCTACACTGCCGGGAGGACTGGCGGCAGCGTCTGTGGTTGAGCCGGTGCAGGCTGCACGTGCAGCTGCGCCTGCCGCGAAGCCGATACAGTCGCAGCCTCGGTCAGCGAGACACCCGGTGCCTACGCCGGCGGCTGGTCACAGCCACCCTGCAGGCAACAATAAGCGTCGCTGGTATGGCAAGTCTTCTATGGCTAAGAACTAGTGTTGTTGTCGTAATTTTATGTATAAAATAAAGACTTTCAGTTGATTGAAAATTAATCAAAGTTGTTTGATTTTCAATCGGCTGAAAGTCTTTTCTTTTGCCGGCAACCCATATCTTTGCGCCAAAATGTACTTTCATGGATACGATCCGCCAAATAATTGAAGCCGCCTGGGAAGACCGTACGCTGCTCAACGATAAGAAAACACAAGAAGCTGTAGCACTCGTGCTGGAGCAGCTCGACTTGGGCCAGTTGCGGGTAGCTGAGCCTCCTTCCGCAGAGGGGGGAGACTGGATCGTCAACGACTGGGTGAAAAAGGCAGTAGTCCTCTTTTTCCCGTTACAGCAAATGCAAACGATAGAGGTAGGCCCCTTTGAGTTCTATGATAAAATACCGCTCAAGCGTAATTATCAGGCGCTGGGCGTACGGGTAGTACCCCACGCAATCGCTCGCTATGGCTCTTTTCTGGAGAAGGGCGTCATCCTGATGCCTAGTTATGTCAATATAGGCGCCTGGGTAGGCAGTGGCACCATGGTCGATACCTGGGCTACGGTCGGTAGCTGTGCACAGATTGGCCGCAACGTGCATCTGAGCGGAGGCGTTGGTATCGGCGGCGTACTCGAGCCACCGCAGGCAGCACCTACCGTGATTGAAGATGATTGCTTTATTGGCTCCCGCTGTATCGTGGTCGAAGGGGTGCGCGTAGAAAAAGAAGCGGTCCTGGGTGCCAATGTGGTGCTTACCCAAAGTACACACATCATTGATGTAAGCGGACCAAGCCCCGTGACCTATGTGGGCAGGGTGCCCGCTCGTTCAGTGGTCATCCCCGGCTCCTATACCAAGCAGTTTCCTGCAGGAGCCTATCAGGTGCCCTGTGCACTTATTATAGGTCAACGCAAGGAGAGTACAGATAAGAAAACAAGCCTCAATGCCGCCCTGCGCGATTACAGCGTAGCCGTCTGATTGTTTGGCTCCACGAGTTATTTGTCTTCGCTATGAAATTTTTGATCGTAGGTCTGGGAAATATCGGTGCCGAGTATGTCAATACCCGGCATAACATAGGCTTTTTGGCTGTCGATAAACTGGCGGGTCAACTGTCGGCCAATTGGCGTACAGACCAGCTGGGGGATGTGGCTGAGGGCAAGTGGAAGGGGCGAACACTGGTGCTGCTTAAGCCTGCTACCTACATGAATCGCAGCGGAAAAGCCGTGCGCTTTTGGCTGCAAAAGGAGAAAATCCCTAAAGAAAATATGCTGGTTATCCTCGACGATCTCAATCTGCCTTTCGGTAAAATGCGGTTGCGGGGCAAGGGTAGTGATGGCGGCCATAACGGACTCAAGGATATTGATCAGCTCACCGGTGGGAATAATTATGCCCGCCTGCGGCTGGGCATCGGGCGTGAATTTGTACCCGGCAGTCAGGTCAATTACGTGCTGGGGGAGTGGGATCGCCAGGAAAATGAGCTGCTGTCAGATTTGTTGATACAGGCTGCAGAAGCAGCCAAAAGCTTTGCTGCCATTGGTCTGCCGCTGACGATGAACCAGTTCAATAAATAGGGTTTTCTAAGGGGGGCTTTTCTTGCCTGTAGTTGCCAAATGGCGGGCATCAATTCCTTAAAGCTGCAGCGCTCAGATTGCCTGCAGCTTCCTGTACCTTTTTCGGTTTTTGGGTATAAACCTTTCATCGCTTAGGATGTTTAGGGCTTTGATTAACCTTACATCATGCGATACAAGTTTGTTTTCCTCCTTAGCTGGGTGCTGCTGACCCCCTTCCTTTCCTTACAGGCACAAAAGGCAACGATCAAGGGAAAGGTGACGGATGCCCTCACCAATCAACCCATTGCTTTCGCTAATATACTATTGTTGGGTACCGACACGGGTACTGTCACGGATGACAATGGTGATTACGAAATTACGGGTCTCGTACCTGGCTTGTACAGCGTACAGGCTAGCTTTTTGGGGTACGAAGACCAGACCTTTTACGAACTGCAGACAACGTCTGCACGCCCCATCGAGGTCAATTTTGAGCTGAAGGCGCAGGCAGAGCAGTTGCAGGAGGTAGTGGTACAGGCTTCTCCCTTCCGCAAGACGGAGGAGAGCCCGCTAAGCCTGCGTTCCATTGGGGTGGCCGAAATTCAGCGCAATCCCGGAGGCAACAGAGATATCAGCCGCGTGGTACAGGTATTGCCGGGGGTTACGACGTCTGCTTCATTCCGCAATGACCTCATCATCCGCGGCGGGGCGCCCAATGAAAATCGCTTCTATCTCGATGATGTCGAGGTGCCCAATATCAATCACTTCGCTACGCAAGGGGCAGGCGGAGGTCCTGTGGGCTTACTGAATGTCAATTTTATACGCGAAGTGGACTTCTACAGCGGTGCTTTTCCCGCCAACAGGGGGAATGCACTAAGCTCGGTTTTTCAGTTCAAGCAGCGCGACGGTCGCGATGACCGGCTAGGGGCGACTTTCATGGTCGGGGCATCGGATATCGGCGCTACGCTGGAGGGACCTATCGGTGAGCGTACTACTTTTCTCGCTTCTGCAAGACGCTCTTATCTGCAGTTCCTGTTCCGTGCGCTTGAATTACCCTTCTTGCCAACCTACAACGACTTTCAGGTTAAGATCAAGCATAAAATAGATCAGCGCAATGAGATCACCTTCATCGGCCTGGGCGCTGTTGATCAGTTTAGACTTAATCTCGAAGCCAATGAGACAGAGGAACAGCAGGCGCTGCTCGATCAGCTGCCTACCTCGCCTCAGTGGAATTATACCAATGGACTCGTTTACAAGCATTATCGCGATAATGGCTTTTATACTTTCGTACTAAGCCGTAATATGCTCGATAATCAGGCAGAAAAATATCTTGGCAATGATGATAGCAATGAAGATAATCTGTTGCTCCGCTATCGCTCACAGGAGATCGAAAATAAACTGCGAATTGAGGATACGCGTCAGCTGGGTTCCTACAAGCTCAATTATGGACTGAGCTATGAGTATAATAAATTCAACAACAGTACTTTCAACCGGATATTCACCAATGCCGGACCAGCAGACATAAACTTTAGTGCTGCTTTTAATATGCATCGCTACGGATTTTTCGGCCAAGTCAGCCGGCGCTGGATGGAAGACAGGCTGACCGCTTCTTTGGGTATCAGGGCTGATGGTAACGATTTTACGCAGGCTGGCGGTAATCCCTTCAGGCAGTTTTCTCCCCGGTTTTCTATGAGTTACGCCCTGGCAGAGCGCTGGTCGCTCAATTTTAATACGGGCATCTACTATCAGCTACCTTCCTATACACTGCTGGGCTTTCAGCAGGAGGGCCAGTTTATTAATCAGCGAAATGGGATCGATTACGTTCGCAATGCCCAGGTAGTTGGTGGTATCGAATGGAATACTGCCAGCAATGCCAAAATTACAGTCGAGGCGTACTATAAAACCTACACGGATTACCCCTTCCTGTTGCGCGACAGTCTCACTTTGGCCAATTTGGGCGGTGATTTTGGAGTAGTGGGCAATGAGCCTGCAATTCCCCGCAGTGACGGACGCAGCTATGGGCTCGAGTTCTTGTTCCAGCAGCGCCTCTACAAAGGATTTTACGGGATTGTATCGTATACGCTGGGCTGGAGTGAATTTCAGGATCGCAACTTCAACTTTATTCCTTCTTCCTGGGATGCGCGCAATATCGTCAATCTGGCCATTGGTAAGCGGTTTGCTAAGAACTGGGAGGTAGGCATTAACTGGCGTTTTCAGGATGGCTTGCCCGCTACGCCGTTTTCAGATCTCTCCAGCCTGGTACTCAATTGGGAACGCAATGGTCGGGGTATTCTCGATTACAGCCGACTCAATACCCTGCGTAATCCTGCTTTTAGTGCTATCGATTTTCGCGTCGATAAAAAATGGTTTTTCAAGAAATGGAGTCTGAACCTCTACCTCGATATCGAAAACCTAACCGGCTCAGCTATCGTGACAGATCAGCTGATTCTGGACAGGCCGCTGGATGCTGATGGCAAGCCTGTTGGCGGGCCGGTTGTCGTCAATCCGGATGCGCCTGTAGATCAACAGCGCTATCGTCTCAAAACCATCAACAATGGTGTCGGGACGCCCCTGCCCAGCATAGGGATTATGATAGAGTTGTAATTGTTTTAAATTTTTTGGTTGTTTTTGGTTTTTTTAATACGAAAATGATTTATTTGTTTACATTCGCATCTGCGTTGTAAACATGTAAACATTTGCTGATGCAAGAATCGAGATCATCGGTCAAAAGGTTTATTGCGGCCTTGGCCATGCTCATCTTCCTTGGCCTGACCTACGCCTATTGGAGCCAAACGACAGATCTTGGCGTCTCATCGGATAGGCAGGAAGTTGATGCCGGCCTGCTCTCAGAAGTGGATGCTGCCATTATCCAGGGTCGTTGGGTATTTGGTCGTTGGTGGAGTGAGCTGTCGGGTGCCAACCGCACGCGCTTGCTGACAGAGCGAATGGAGGAAGTGGAGGTAAAAAAGCAGTTGGCAGCTATTGATGATGCAGCAGCTTCGATGACATTGCTCAACAACAAGCTGCTTCCGCTCAGTGCGGCTGCCTCCTATAAGGTGGTGTCTTTACAGCATCAGCAGTTTCCGGCTTTCATGGCATCAGCAGCGCGTTTTGCAGAGCTGCATGACGTAAAGTGGGTAGGTCAGACTATTCCGGCAAATCTGCCCGCTTCGGCGGGCGAACCACTCATTTTTGTTGTAAAATCATCAGATGACGGCCTCGATTCAGTCAATTGGTGGCCGCTATGCCGCCGACTCGCCCGTAAGTTTAAGTTGGTGCTTGTCCACTTTGGTCCCGTCGAGGCCCTGGCCAGTATCGATGCTTCTGTCAGCATTTTGCAAATGCCTGTGCACAATGAGTGGGCTGAAGATTTGGCTGCTCAGGCATTGTTTGGGGCGGCAGAGATCGATGGAAGGCTTGTAGAAGACGTCAATGCGCTATTCCCCGCAGGAGCGGGCGATTTTTCTCCGCAGATACGCCTGTGTTATGCTCCGCCGGAGAGTGTGGGCATTGACCGCCACCAATTGCAGGACCTGGACATAATTATGGCCGAGGCGATTCGCCGCCGGGCAGTGCCGGGGGCACAAATACTGATCGCTAAAAGAGGGCGTATTGTTTTTGAAAAGGCCTACGGGTATCACACCTATGCTAAGGAACAGCCTGTATTGATGACGGATTTGTACGATCTGGCCTCGCTGACAAAAGCCATTGGTACAACGCTGGCAGTGATGCAGTTGTATGATGCCAAACAGCTCAGCCTGTCAGACCGGCTCGGGCGCTTTTTGGGGCAGTACAACCGTTCTCCTATCCGCAGGATTAGCCTTCAGCAGTTGCTGGCGCACCAAAGCGGTCTGCCGGCATTGCTGCCGGTGCGCTTTTTTACTAACAAAAAGAGCCCGCTGCAGCCGCAGGAAGATGGCCACCACAGCTTGGCACTGGGTACCTCTCAGTTTTTGGATACCCGTGTGAGGGATGCTTTTCTCGCTAAAATCATTCAGACGCCTGTTGCGCGCGTACCCCGGCGTCGCTATAGCGATATCAATTTTGTGCTGTTGCAACAGGTAGTGGAATCGGTGAGCCAGAGCCCCATGGATTCGCTTTTGTCAGAGCGTTTTTACCAACCGATGGGGCTTCGACGGCTCGGGTATCGGCCTACTTTTCGCTGGCAGCCGGATGAAATTATTCCTACCGTAATCGATAAAAGATGGAGAGGAGGACTCGTACAGGGTATACCCCACGATGAGGGAGCTGTTCTGCTGGGGGGTGTAGGCGGACACGCAGGTCTGTTTGGACAGGCAGCAGATGTGGCGGCCATATTTCAGCTATACCTTAACGGAGGACAGTATAACGGACATACTTTTTTTAGTGCCGAAACAGTTGAGCGATTTATTAAACCCAATGGTTTTAATACCCGTGCTACGGGCTTTGAGCGCCTTGCACCTATTTATCCTGATCTGATTGCGGCAGGCGCTTCGAATGCCACCTTTGGACATACAGGTTTTACAGGGGTATGCGCCTGGGCGGATCCGGAGCATGAACTGATCTTTGTTTTCCTCAGCAACAGGATCTATCCGGATCCCAATTCGCGTAATTTCTATAAACTGCGCCTGCGCCGCCGACTGCACAAAGTGGTGTACAATGCGCTGGACAGCTGGCAGTAAGTTTCCCCCTGAACACCAAGTGTACCCTGGATTCGTAGTACCCACCGATGAAAGGTTGGTCTTGCTCCTCCCCTGAATACCAAGTGTACCCGGGATTTTCTTGCCGGGCCCCGATACGGGGATTCTGACGCGGGTTTTTTATACCGCATGACGGCCGCCTGTGCTTTTCGAAAGGACTGGAATAGCGCGAAACAAAGGCTCACTTTTTCATCCCGTATACGTCCTTAGTGTACAATGCTCAGCAGTCGGCTTACGACCCGGCTACCACTGAGCAGCTGAATTATATAGGTGCCCGTCACCTGTCTGTGTGGCAGCACCGCCAGCATTTGACTGCCGGCAGAATGCCACTGCCCCACAATCCGCCCGTGCATATCATACATGCGCACTTCGTAGGCAGACTGATCCGGCCAGTTAATATGAATGTTCTCGCTGGCAGGATTGGGGTAAATGGAAATGTTGGCGCCTCGCTCTGTGTCAGCAGTGGCAACAACGCCTCCTGTACTAAGATTGGTACGGAAGAATTGGAGGCCTCCCCGTTGGTTGCCAACCAGCAGATCAAGCAGGCCATCGTTGTTCCAGTCAGCCATGACAGGGCAAGACTGTGCCCCCGGGTTGAGCCCGGCCAGTGTCTCTGTCAACGTGCTGAAAGTACCGTCAAGATTGCCCAGGACGTTGCCATACCACTCCAGTCTGCCGATATTGGTACCCGTAATAATCTGTACATCATTACCATAATCTAAAAACCAGGGCGTTGAAAATCCTAGTGTGGAACCCGGAATTCGGGTGTCGATACCTCCCAAAAACTGCCGGTTGGGGAGTATCGTGAAGTCACTGTTGAAAGCAGCCTGCGCAGCGCTGCCGATATTTTGAAAATAGTTGATATTGCCCGAACGCTCTCCAACCAACAGATCGATTAGTCCATCCCTGTTGAGGTCTGTCAGGCGGGGAATGCTTGCCTGCCCAATGGCAATATTCATGTAGTTGTAAGTTACAGGTCCAAAATTGAAAGGCTGGCCTGGTCCGGCAAGGTTTTGTGCATAAAAAAGGCGGCCGTTCTGTTCTCCGACAAGCAAGTCAAGGTCGCCATCACTGTCCAGATCGCCAAAGGCAGGGGCAAAATAAAAGGAGCTTGTACTGTACTGACTGAAACCCAGATAGTCCGGATCAACCAGTTCGAAGGCAGGTTCACTGGCTGTGCCAATATTTTTGAACAGGTGCAGCCTGGATTCTTTTTCACCGGTGATATTAAAATAGGAATTATTACCTACCACGATGTCCAGCAGGCCATCCGCGTTGTAATCAACAGGATAGGGGTACGCACCGGTGCCGAGGTCTATCATGTCCTCAACCAATAGCCGACGGTTGGCCAGTTGAAATACCGGCTGCGTATCACTGCCCACATTGGGGTAATACCACAAACAATCGTAATCTTGTGAACCACCGCGCTGATTGGGTGCAGCCAGCAGATCTCGCCGCCCGTCATCGTTGTAATCCAGATAAAAGGAAACAGGAAAATAGACCAGTTCGGCAGGGGTGTTATAGACAGGAAAAACAGGATCCTGCTGGCTAAACCATGCATCGGCACAACTGCCGCCATTGGTTAGAAAGTTGAGATTGAAGTAACTTAAGTCGCCCAGAATGAGGTCTTTGTCACCATCGTTGTCGGCATCAAAAGTGAGTAGGGTGGAGCCTGCATGCCGACTGTCGACCACCTCCTCGCCATCGTCAAAGTTACCCGAACAGTCGTTGGCATTGCTGGCCAGATCAACTTGGTTGTTGTTGATACCACTTTCATAGAATCCCCCCCAACAATCATCGGTAAGCCTGAAAATGAGACTGTCAAGGCCGTAGCCCATTTCTACCGACATATTTTTGTACAGCTCTGCATAGCCACCGTTGATATTGAAAGTAGCTATATCCAAATCACCATCGCAGTCCAGGTCATCAACAGCAGGATAGTCAATAGCGGTGATGTAGAGTTGTGTCTGACTGCCATTGGGCAGCGGAATGTATACCAGATTGAGGGGGTTATTGAATTGGTAGCGGTTGAACGCCAACTGGTTGTCGGGGGTGTAGTAGCCCGTAAATACCATCATGCCGGAGAAGGGAGCGTCTCCGTAGGCAAAGATATCCTGCACGCCGTCACCGTTGTAATCGCGCAGCAGTACCCAATCAGTCAGGACAGGGAAAAGTGCACCGGCAGCAGGCCGGTAAACGTACACAGGCTGGCCCGCACTGCCCTCATTGAGCAGGAAGAGTTGTACATTGCCTGAGCGGTCGAAGATGTATAAATCTTTCAATCCGTCGTTATTCAGATCAACAGCAGAAGGCTGGGGGTTGTTGAGGCCGCCCGCAAAGGGATGTAGAAGCTGTCGGTTGCCAATGCTGACAGGCGGCTGCCAGGGGCTTAGCGAGATGGCGGGCTGTGACCCGAGCCGGATGGTGAAAACTAAGTTGAGAGCTGTTATACAAATCGCAGCAAGCAATATTTGGACAATTGCGCGATTCTTCGTTTTTTGGAGTCGATTACGCATGTTTGTATGCTGAAATGATGAATCTTACTCAATGATCGCTTTGCGCAGGCTGGCCTTTCATACTATCATTTTATCAACCAACATGCCGGGCTGACAGTTTGCAGCCGCTTACAGCACAATTTACGCAGATAATCATGTACAGACTTCACTTTTTGCGCTCTTTTTGGGTAGTACTGCTTACAATATGGACTTTTGTCAGTTGGGGACAAGACAGCCTCCTCAACACCCAACCGCTGCCTTTGGCTGATACGCCCAAGCTGAGCAAATATCGTCTGGAGTTGTTGGATGGCAAGCCCGCTTTTATTGCCGACAAACAGGAGGGGTTAGCCGTGCTTAGTATCAACGGCGGCGACAGCCTGCTGTATTTCGAACAGGGACGCGCTGTATGGGAACCTGCCGTAGGGGGAGCAGGTCAGCTGTATTTGCTTGAAAATAAGCAAGGGGAGTTGCAAATGGTACATCTGTCTACCAGAGCAGACGGCAGTTGGCGGCTGAAACCGATCCGCCTTTGGTGGTCCGTGTTGCCACCCTTGGTGGCCATTGGTCTTGCACTTGTATTTCGGGAGGTACTGCTGTCCCTGTTTGTCGGCGTATGGGTAGGTGCTTTTATTGCCGCTGGCTTGCGCATCGACTCGCTCTACTACCTGATGATCAGCGTGTTTGATGTATTGACAAACTATGTTTTGCGGGCGCTCAACGACTCAGGCCACCTGTCCATCATTATTTTTAGTCTGCTGATAGGCGGAATGGTCGCCATCATCTCCCGCAACGGAGGGATGACCGGGGTCGTCAACTATCTGTCCAGGTATGCGCGCTCTGAGAAGAGCGCCCAATTCGTTACCTGGTTTTTGGGCGTAGCTATCTTTTTTGACGATTATGCCAATACCTTGATTGTAGGTAACACGATGCGTCCGGTCACAGACCGATTTAAGATTTCTCGTGAAAAGCTTGCCTACCTCGTTGACAGTACGGCTGCTCCGGTAGCTGCCGTGGCATTTATCACTACCTGGATTGGTGCCGAACTGGGGTATATTGATGATGGCATCAAGTTGTTGACTGATTTTCCGGCAGACTTGACGCCTTACGGCATTTTCATAGAATCGTTGAAGTATGCCTTTTACCCTGTGCTCACTCTGGTTTTTATGCTGATTATCATCTACAGCGGCCGGGAATTCGGACCTATGCTGGCTGCAGAAAGGCGCGCCCGTGCAAAGGGGCATGGAGAGGTGGTTCAAGAGGAAAAAGGGGGACATGGGGAGGTTGAAGATCTGAGCCCGGTGCCAAATATTCGCATTCGGGCTTACAACGCAATTGTTCCTGTTGCATTGGTGATAGGTATGACCATTTTTGGACTGTTAGATACGGGGCTCGATACTGTCTACCAGAGTTTGCTTGAGATTGATAAGGCACCTGCCTATTACAGTTGGGGCACAATCTGGGCAGCCATGGGCAGTCTGTGGGAGGGGGAAAATGCAAGCTTTGTGCTCAAACTTGGTAAGGTCATTGGTGCTGCTGATTCCTATACGGCACTGCTGTACGCTTCTCTGTCTGGGGTAATCGCAGCTGTTGTACTCACTTTGGCCGGCGGTATTATGCAATTGGAGCGCACTATGAGTACACTCGTCATGGGGATAAAGACAATGATTCCTGCTCTGATGATCTTGACGCTGGCCTGGTCACTGGCATTGACGACTGAGGAGCTGCATACGGCCAAATTTCTGACGTATGCACTGAAGGACAGTATCAATCCTTATGTGTTGCCGCCCATTGTTTTTGTGCTTGCCGCCATGATTTCCTTTTCTACGGGCTCCAGCTGGAGCACCATGGCTATTCTGTACCCCATCGCCATCCCGATTACCTGGGCCGTGAGTCAGGCCAATGGTATTGATAGTGTGCATGCTTTTGAATTGCTGTTCAATGTGATAGCGACAGTCTTGGGTGCATCAGTGCTGGGCGACCACTGTTCTCCGATTTCAGATACGACCATCCTGAGCTCGCTCGCTTCGGGTTGTAACCACATCGAGCACGTACGCACGCAGTTGCCGTATGCATTGGTGGTGGGTGTGCTGAGTTTGCTGTCGGGTATGGCAGCCACCTTGATGGGAGGAGGCTGGATGGTCTGTCTTCCGTTGCTGATAGTGAGCACCCTACTACTCTGGCTGTTGGTAAGGTGGATAGGTAAGCCTATCGCATCAGAACAATAGGCACCGCCCATGAAGGAAGATATCATATTGCTGGGGCCCGCACATCCGTACAGAGGTGGGTTGGCAGCTTTCAACGAACGACTTGCCAGAGAACTTATCAGCAGGGGACACAGGGTGGTTATCTATACCTTTACCCTGCAATACCCCTCGTTTTTGTTTCCGGGTAAAAGTCAGTTTTCAACGACTATTGCCCCTGCAGACATCCCTATCATACGGCGTTTGCATGCACTGAATCCCTTTAACTGGCTGTTGGCCGGGCTAGAGCTCAGGCGTCGAAAACCGCGATTGATACTAGCTGCCTACTGGCTGCCCCTGCTGTCGCCCTGTCTGGGTACGGTGCTGCGGATAGCTCGTACCCGTCATAGCTCAACGGCTGCATTGGTACACAATATGCTCCCCCACGAAAAACGACCGGGGGACCGGCTGCTCTCTCGCTATTTCGCCGGCTCAGTCAATGCTTTTTTGGCACTTTCAGCCAGCGTCGCCAAGGATATACGCTTCTTTTGTCCCCACAAACCCATCGCTGTTGTGCCCCATCCTGTCTACGATAGTTATGGCGATGCGGTCGGACGGACGGAAGCGCTTGCCCACCTTGGATTGGATGCAGCTAACCAGTACATACTTTTTTTTGGATTCATCCGGCCTTACAAAGGACTGGATATTTTGCTTCGCGCGCTGGCAGCACCCGCGCTGGCCGACTACGCAAAGCTTCGGCTTATTGTAGCCGGGGAATTTTACGAGTCTCCCGCTTCCTACCACGAACTGGTTGCATCACTCGGGATACAGGAACGTGTGATTTTTTGCTCCGATTACATTCCTGACGAGGAGGTGCGCTATTACTTTGGCGCTGCCGATCTGGTGGTGCAGCCATACCGCACGGCTACGCAGAGCGGCATATCACAACTAGCTTATCATTTTGGGGTTCCCATGATTGTATCCGGCGTGGGTGGACTGGCGGAGATTGTACCGCACGGGCAGGCGGGCTATGTGGTAGAAGGAGAAGAAACAGCAGTGGCTGCTGCCATTGCTGATTTTTATGTGCACCAACGGGCTGAGTCACTCAGAGCCGGCGTACGGGAGCTTCGACAACGATACACCTGGGCTGCTTTGGCGGAAGAAGTCGAACGGATGCTGCCGGGCGAACGGGACTAACACGCAGCAGGGGCTATTTTGGCAGCCTAAGCTGCCAAAATAGCCCCTGCTGCGCGGCCATAGGTTTGTTTTTTAGAAAAAGCCGGAAAAGTATCGTTACCGATCGCTGTCAACGACAGCGTAAGCTACCATGTTCATAATTTCCCGCTCGGAAGAACCAATTTGCAGCACGTGTACCGGCTTGGCCATCCCCAGCAAAATAGGCCCGAGGGCTTCGATGCCAATAAGTGTGCGCATAAGATTGTAAGTAATATTGCCGGCGGCAAGCTCCGGAAAAATGAGGGTATTGGCTCCGCTTTCGCCCAATTTGCTGAAAGGAAAATTCTTGCGCATCAGCTCCAGGTCAAAGGGTAGATGCGCCTGCATTTCACCCTCAATCACCAGATCGGGATACTTCTTTTGCAGTATAGCCGTGGCCTGCTGCATCTTGCTGGCGATATGCCCCTGTGCACTGCCAAAATTAGAATAGCTGAGCAGGGCGATGCGGGGCTCAATATTAAACTTGCGCACTGCCTGAGCCGCCAGCTCGGTAATCTCGACAATATCCTCAACTGAAGGGTTGATATTTACAGTGGTATCTGCCAAAAACAGCGGGCCTGTTTTGGTCATGAAGACGTGCATGCCGGCAACACGGCTGACACCGGTTGCCGTACCAATAGTCTGCAGTGCCGGGCGGATGGTGTCCGGATAATTGCGGGTGATACCTGAGATGAGCGCGTCTGCTTCCCCCGTCTCCACCATCATAGCACCGAAATAATTGCGGTGGATCATATTTTTCTGCGACTTGGTGACGCTCATGCCTTTTCGCTGCCGCTTTTCATAAAGTCGCTGACTGTAGACTCTTCTCGTTTCAGCGGTGTCAGCTGCTTTGGGATCCAGGATAGGGGCATCGTGAAGGTCTATGTTGAAGGTGTCCATCAGGTTGCGTATGATATCCTCATTGCCTAGCAGGATAGGGTAGGCGATGCGCTCGTCCCTCACCATCTGGGCGGCCTTCAGCACGCGTACGTCCTCTGCATCTCCGAAAACAACCCGCTTGGGTTTACGCCTCGCTTTATTGATAAGCACCCGCATGAGCTGGTTGTCGCGGCCTGTACGCCTGGCCAGCTGCTGTTCGTATTCATCCCAGTTGATAATAGGCTGGCGGGCAACCCCCGACTCCATAGCTGCCCGGGCAACTGCCGGTGCCACGATGGTAAGCAGTCGCGGATCCATAGGCTTGGGGATGATGTAGCTGCGGCCAAACGTCAGATTAGGTTCTCCGTAGGCCATGGTGACCATATCAGGGACAGGCCGCTTGGCAAGATCGGCAATGGCATACACGGCCGCTCTTTTCATCGCTTCATTAATATCGGTTGCCCGTACATCCAGCGCTCCACGGAAAATGTAGGGGAAGCCCAGTACATTGTTTACCTGATTGGGATAGTCAGAGCGACCAGTAGCCATGATGATATCTTCCCGTGCTGCAACAGCCGTTTCATAGTCAATCTCAGGGGTGGGGTTGGCCATGGCAAAGACGATGGGATTGCTGGCCATACTCCGGATCATACCGGCGTCGACAATATTGCCAACCGACAGGCCCAGAAAAACATCGGCACCTGACATCGCATCGGCCAGCCGTGCAGTAGGGGGATAGTTGTGCGTGGCAAACTGTCTGCGCAGTTCGTCGAGGTCTGTGCGATCAGCATGCAGTATACCGTCTTTATCAAACATGGTTATGTTTTCGATCCGGGCACCGAGCAATACATACATGAGGGCACAGGAAATAGCCGATGCACCAGCCCCCGACACGACAAACCGAACCTGATCGATGGGTTTACCCACGATCTCTAAGGCATTCATGAGGGCCGCTCCGCTGATGATGGCCGTGCCATGCTGGTCATCGTGCATCACCGGAATATTCAGCGCCGCACGCAGCTTCTTTTCAATCGCAAAACACTCAGGGGCTTTAATATCTTCAAGATTAATGCCGCCAAAAGTGGGTGCTATACGCCTGACGGTTTCGACAAACTCGTCAATGTCCTTGGTGTCAATTTCTATGTCGAAAACATCAATATCTGCATAAATTTTGAACAGTACGCCCTTCCCTTCCATGACGGGTTTAGAGGCTTCGGGGCCAATATCTCCCAGACCAAGCACAGCCGTACCGTTGCTGATGACAGCCACCAGATTACCCTTAGCGGTATACTGGTAGACAGCTTCCGGCCGAGCGGCAATTTCGAGGCATGGATCGGCAACGCCGGGTGAGTAGGCGAGTGACAGGTCACGTTGTGAGTTGGTCTCTTTGGTAGGGATAACCTCTATTTTTCCGGGTCGCCCCTTGGCATGGTAGTGCAGCGCGTCTTCCTTCTTGATTTTCTTTGTTTCCATACGTCTGTTTGGTATATTTGGATGCCAAAGGGTGGTTATGTCCTTATGGCAGGGACGCAAATTTAGCGATAAGTGTGTAGCTTTTGCTTATTCATTCGCAGGTTTTGGCAATAGCTTGGTTTTCAGTTGTGAAAAAGCATCTCCTACGGGTATGCACTCGCTTGCTTCTCAATTCTTTTGCAGAACGCTCGTTTTGCTGTACCTTTAAGCCCAAGAGTTCTAGTGTATGATGCATCAATTGATAAAAAACGTCACCATCGTTGATCCTGCTTCTCCCCATAACGGTCAGCAACGGGATGTACGACTGCAAGACGGCCGCATTGCAGCTATAGGGCATGCTTTAGCGGCCGAGGGGGCGCAGGTATGGGATGCCGCCGCTGCCTGCCTCTCACCCGGTTGGGTAGATCAGGGAGCTTTTGTGGAGGATCCGGGTCAGGAACATCGCGAAGATCTCCATTCACTCGCCAGGGCTGCCGCTGCCGGTGGCTACACGCAGGTGGTCATTGAACCGGATGCGCAGCCGGTGCGCCACGATAAGTCGGGTATTCTCTACGTTCGCCGGCAGGCAACAGGTCTGCCCGTAGCCGTCCATCCGCTGGGGGCTCTGAGCCGCGACCTGTCAGGCAAGGAGCTGAGTGAAATGATCGACATGCGGCAGGCAGGGGCGCTGGCTTTCAGCAACGGAAATCAGCCAGTGACACACGCAGGCCTGCTCCTGCGGGCCTTGTTATACGTGAAAACTTTTGATGGCCTTGTCATCAATCGCCCGCTCGACGAGTCTGTTTCCCCCGGGGGGCAGTTGCACGAGGGGCGTATGAGCACACAG
>JAUMBM010000067.1:0-4353 GCA_032115735.1 Saprospiraceae bacterium | reverse complement strand
GACCAGGCGTAGGTAGCCGCAGGATCCGGCGGATCAATACTCCCCATGAGCAGGCCGGCTTCGCCCTGACAGGGCATATTGCTGAGCTCAGCCATGGCCGTGGGCTGTGGCCCTTCGGCGATCTCCACAGTGACCGACCGGCTGCAGTTGGTGGCTATATTGGTCGCTATTACTGTATAAATACCCGATGCCAGATTGTTGGGCGTCGTAACAGTCGTAGGGCAGTTGATGCATTCATAAACAATCTCCTGCTCCCCGCTTAGGATGATATAGTTGAAAACCATGGACGGATCCAGACCGGCATTACCGCTGACTGTGATGCTGCCATCGGCAACACCCGGGCAGGTAGCATCAGTTGATGAGGCCAGAGGGTCTTCATCATCGCAGCAGATAACTGATGCAAGAAAACTAACTCCTTGATTGGAATTGCACCCCGTCTGATTCCAGGAACCGCTGTCACCATCAGACAACAACCTCACACTCAGGCCGAGGCCACCACCAGTGACGGCAGGCGGGCAATCATTGACAGTAATGTTCATACAAAATGTGACAGGAGGTGACTGGTCGGGTATATTGGAGCAAGAACCGTTGCCATCCCCCCAGTTGTTGCCCGGGTCACCGTCATTGGGGGAGCCGCCGCAACCGATACCGGAGGATGAGTCGTAGGCGAAGCCAGGTCCGTAGGTCTGACCTGTGTTGCAGCCGACCCAGCTCTCGTACCAGCCCCAGCTACCGGAACCGTCGCAGGAGGACGGTGGTATAGGGGTGAGGCCGTCGACATCCCAGCTGTCGCCAAACTCGAAAGTTACGGCATGCAGCCATTCGATGGTACCGGCTGCGTTGCCCAACCATTCGTTGACAGTCACACAAATCTGCACCGTCTGCCCCGAAGAATAGGTACCATTGACAGGAGGAGGATTGTACTCGACCGTAATCTTATCGGGTTGATAGCAGACACCACAGAGCCTGCTTGATCTGAATCGCAGCTGAAAGCTGCCCTGGTCGTCCAGATCGCCTCCGGAGACCATCAGATAATACTGTGAGCCAGGAACTGTGGCGCCCAGCAAGGTAAGGCCATTACCGCCGCTGGCGCAGGAGATAGGTATGAGCAGACCGCAGTTACTGCCCTGATAGAGCACCATATTGGGGCTTATCAGTGCACCCGTAATTTGTATTTCAGTGTTGCCACCGGTAGCCGTGAAGGTAAACCACACTTCAGCGGCAGGTCCTTCCGTCATGCCACCCGGAGTACAGCCTGTAAAGACAGGATACGGGGAGGTGGGGGTGGCATTGACGTTGGTACTATTGACAAGATTAGTGACAAAAGAGGTGTTGGGGCAGTTGGGGGGCGTTGTTAACGACACCGTCGTGGCTCCCGAACACTCATCATTGGCGGGTTGCGCCAAAAGTGATTCCGTCAACAGCAGTGCCATCAGAAAAAATAGAGATCTCATCAATTTCGACATTTGAGCTTTCATAGTATAGCAGTTCAACATGGGTATCGATTATCAATCGGGGGCAATTTACATTTTTTTATCCTTCTATCGCCCGCAGAGCAGGCTGCCTTGGCAGCTTTTTTTCATCTTTGCAGTAAAAAAAATGGATACAGCAGCGTCACCGTCGCCTCCCCGACTAATTTGGAACCATCCCATATACGTATTGCTCGTTCTGTTTGGTGCTGTGGCTGTATGTGGTCTGCTGGGTCGACTACTGGGTGAGGGTATAGCCGGATTGTGGGGGAGCAGCCTGACAGAGCTGCTGTCGGAAGGGCGAACGAGTTGGTCGGCTACCGACCGTCTGGCACTCAGGCTACTGAATATAGCGGTTCATTTTTTTACTTTTTCGCTTGCTTCCTTATTGACGATCCGCATTTTTTATCCCGGCCACGGCGGCCTCTACTTTCGCGTGCGCGAGTTGCCATCAGCTCGTGAGACCGGCCTGAGTATACTGCTTTTATTGATGGCCTACCCGGTAGCACAAGCCGTATACTGGCTCAATAAGCAACTGCCACTGCCCCACTGGCTGTCCAGACCGGAGGAAGGGCAGCGAGGTATTATTGAGGCGATACTGCAGATGGACAATGCGGGCGAATTTGCCCTTGCATTCGTGACGGTAGCGCTCATCCCGGCAGTGGGCGAAGAACTGCTCTTTCGCGGGGTAGTGCAGCAGCAGCTGGAGCGCTGGCAGCGGCGGCCGCAACTGGCTATTTGGCTGACTGCCCTGTTTTTCAGTGCTATGCATATGCAATTTGAAGGTTTTTTTGCCCGGTTGCTCCTGGGCGCCGTACTGGGGTACCTGTACCATTGGAGAGGTAATTTATGGCTGCCGATACTAGGGCATTTATGCTTTAATGGATTGCAGGTGGTAGCCAAATATTTGCTGCCTGCGGCCTTTGCGGAGGCCGAGGGGCATGCGGTTGAAGCTCCCAATGGATGGATCGTGATAACCGCGACCGTCATTTTTGTGTTAATAGCCCAGAAGCTTGCTGACAACAGACAGCAGCCAACCAAAGTCGATGAATAGTTTTACCAGATTACTGCGCTACCTGCTGCGCTACCGGAAAGGGGTGTCGATGGCAATGTTCAGCAATGTGCTGACGGCACTTTTCACGGTGGTCAGCATCCCCATGCTCATTCCTTTTTTTCAGATACTCTTTGAAAAAGAACCGGCTGTGGTGCCTGCACCTGCAACCGCCTTTGGCCTGTCAACGGCCAACAGCTATTTTGGCTATTGGTTTAGTCAACTGATTGTTACCCACGGTAAGGAAGGGGCGCTGGCGTATGTTTGTATGGCCATCGTGGTCGTTTACCTGTTGCGCAATCTGTTTCGCTACCTGGCGCTGTATTATATGGCACCTGTGCGCAACGGAGTGATTCGGGATTTACGCACTGAGATGTACGAGCAGGTGTTGGTGTTGCCCTTGTCCTACTTTGGCAATGAACGGAAAGGTGACCTGATGGCACGGCTCACAAGTGATGTGCAGGAGGTGGAGAGCAGCATTCTCAATATGCTGGAGGCAATCTTTCGGGAGCCCCTCATTGTGCTGGGAGCGCTGGGTTTTATGATCTATGTCAGTCCCAGCCTGACCGTATTTGTATTTTTGCTGATTATTTTCACCGGGGTGGTCATAGGGGGCATAGGTAAGCGGCTTAAGCGGGCATCGGCAGCGGCGCAGCAGCAGCTGGGCGATTTGGTAAGTGTTGCCGAAGAAGGGCTGGGTGGATTGCGGATTATCAAAGGTTTTGCAGCAGAGGAGTATCAGCGCCGGAAATTTGGCGCCACCAACGAACGCTATCGGCAACTGCTGACGTCCACCTTGCGTCGGCGTGATCTGGCCTCCCCGCTTTCTGAGTTTCTGGGAATAGCCACTGTTTCCTTGCTGCTGTGGTACGGATCCCGGCAGGTGTTTACGGGAGCGTTGTCAGCGGAGACTTTCATTACTTTCATTTTTGCTTTCTACAATGTAATCGATCCTGCCAAGAATTTGAGTAAAGCAGTATCAAATATACAGCGGGGTATCGGCGCTTTTCAACGGGTGGAGGTGCTGCTCGATGCGCACAACAGTCTGCCGGAGGCTGTTGATGCCCGTCCCATTAAGTCATTCAATTGCGATCTGTCCTTTAGGGATGTATCGTTTCAGTACCCTTCCAATGAAGGTCCTGTACTGCAGGATATACGCCTAACCATTCCCAAGGGGCGGGTGGTTGCGCTGGTCGGTGCGTCGGGTGCCGGCAAGAGTACGCTGGTGGACCTAATCCCGCGCTTTTATGATGTCAGCAGTGGTAATATTGAGATTGACGGCATTGATGTACGGCAGCTGAAGCTGGGGGATTTGCGGCGCCTCATGGGCATTGTGAGCCAGGAGGCAATCTTGTTCAATGACACCATCTACAATAATATCGTCTTCGGTATGGAAGGTGCCAGTCAGGAAATGGTGGAGCAGGCTGCCCGTATTGCCAATGCGCATGATTTTATCATGGCTACGGAGCAGGGCTACCAAACCAACATTGGCGATCGGGGCAATAAGCTTTCCGGAGGTCAACGGCAGCGACTCACTATTGCCAGAGCTATTTTGCGCAATCCGCCCATACTGATTCTCGATGAGGCTACCAGCGCACTCGACAGTGAAAGCGAAAAGCTGGTGCAACAGGCGCTGGAGGCGCTCATGCGTGGCAGAACGGCCATCGTAATCGCCCACCGACTGAGTACTGTTCAGCATGCAGATGAGATCGTCGTGCTGCGGCAGGGACGCATTGTAGAAAGAGGGAGTCATGCGGAACTTATACGCATAGGCGGGGATTATCAAAAATTAGTGAGCCTGCAGGGGCTGGCCTGAGATATATTTGCTGATTA
>JAUMBM010000066.1:0-2818 GCA_032115735.1 Saprospiraceae bacterium | reverse complement strand
CAGGATGAGGGCAGCGGTTACGCTGTCATCGTTGACCGCATCTCTCAGGATGTACCTTTCTACAGAGCCTACCTGAAAAATGCTGCCATTGCCGGCACAGCGGTCATCAACAATCCGTTTTGGTGGAGTGCCGATGAAAAATTTTTCAACAATGCGCTGGCGGTGCGCCTGGGTGTTCCTGTTCCCAAAACAGTGCTGCTGCCTTCCCGGGAGCATCCTACCGATACGACAGCCGATTCTTTTTCCAATCTCCACTTTCCACTCGACTGGGAGGGTATTTTCAACTATGTAGGTTTTCCTGCCTATATGAAACCTCATGCGGGCGGCGGCTGGAAGAGCGTTTATAAGATTCGCGATGCTGAGGATCTTTTTCAAAAATTGACAGAGACGGGACAACTGGTGATGCTGCTGCAGGAGGAGATTGTTTTCGATGCTTATTTCCGTTGCTATTGTATCGGTGGCAAGTATGTACGGATCATGGACTACGAGCCCCGCAATCCGCATCACCTGCGGTACGCAGCCAAGCATGCCATCCCGCAGACACTGCGCGATACCATTGAAAATCACGTGCTCGCCCTTTGTCAGGGGCTGGGCTATGATTTCAATACAGTCGAATTTGCCATCCGGGACGGTATTCCTTATGCCATTGATTTTTGCAATCCGGCACCGGATGCAGACATCAATTCTGTAGGGCCGGACAACTTTGAGTGGGTGGTCGAAACGTCTGCTAATTATGCTATTGAGCGAGCCGAAATGCAGCAGCCCGGGCAGGATAACCTCAGCTGGGGCAGCTTTTTGCGGCAGGCAACCCTGGGGCAGTCTGTCGGTGCCGCCGCTGCGGTGGCAGCACCGGCTAAAACTCGGCGCAAAAAGTCTTAACAAACAGCCGACTGGCTGGCCACGGTAAGGCCTGGGCAGCTTCGGCTGTTAAAGCCTTACTGTGGCCAGCTTTCGCAAACTAAAACTTCTTTTATCCGTTTATTTCTGTTTTGCAGATGATTAAACCGGGGAACTCTCCGCATGAGCAAGCTTAAACTGGCCATACTCGATTTGTACGAAGGAACGCCCAATCAGGGTATGCGCTGTATCAAGGAAATTGTTGATTCTTTTCGGCTGCAACTCGAGTGGGATGTCTTTGATGTGCGTACCCTCAAGCAGTTGCCGGGTATGGACTACGACATCTTCATCTCTAGTGGCGGGCCCGGCAATCCGCTGGAGGGCGACGGCGACTGGGAGTTGCGGTATTATCAGTGGCTGCAGCGGGTTTATGACTGGAATCGCTACGAAACCACGAAAAAATATGTCTTCCTGATATGCCATTCTTTCCAGATGGCTACCCACTATTTTAACCTGGCTACCATCACGCCGCGCAAAAGTATGTCTTTCGGAACTTTCCCCATTCATCTGACTGATGCAGGGGTGGAGGACAGCATCTTTCATGGACTCGACAATCCGATGTGGGCAGCTGATTTTCGCTATTACCAGGCGATTCAGCCCAATATGGAAGCTATGCATGAAATGGGGGCGGAAGTGCTTGCCCTGGAAAAAATACGCCCCTACGTACCACTTGAAAGAGCCGTCATGGGCATCCGTTTCAGTCCCGAAATCGTAGGGGTGCAGTTTCATCCGGAAGCAGACCCCCGGGGCATGATTGCCCACTTTATAGAGCCCGAGCGCCGCATGGCTATACTCGAAGAGCACGGTCCCGACAAATACCACCAGATGCTTATAGACCTGCGCAATCCCAGCAGAATTTCCCGCACCCACGATGCTATCCTGCCAGCTTTTATACGGCATTCGATCAACCATGTACGCTGCCAACAGCCGGTACTCATATAGAGAATCCCCCTCTTTAACGGGGCTTACTACCAAAGAGTATTTCGAATACAAGCCTGTTTTTTGATTTTTTTAAGAAAAAATCAAAAAACAGGCATCCTTTCCGTTTTTTATTTTGTTAGTACAAATATAAAACCACTTGCGGGACAGCTTGCGGAGCTGATTTACAATACGTCAGGAGCCTCGGGTCGTGACCATCGCCCGTCTTTTTCCCCGTTTTTTCGTTCCTCAAGCCATTGTACTTTCAATATCTTTTGCACAGCGCACGAATAAGCCCTACCTTTGCACCGCCAAAACAACCAAATAACCAAATCAAATAGTTAATTTATGGCACAGGTAGAACTTGTCATGCCCAAAATGGGCGAAAGTATCATGGAGGCCACAATCCTGCGCTGGGTTAAGCAGGTTGGCGACCAGATCGACATTGATGATACGGTACTGGAGATTGCCACTGATAAGGTAGACTCCGAAGTGCCCTCTCCTGTAGCTGGTGTTCTCCGACAGATTTTGTATCAGGTTAATGATACTGTACCTATTGGCAAAGTGATTGCTGTGATTGATACAGCGGCAGGCGCAGAACCGCTCGCAAGCCCCAGTATCGCTGAGGTTCCTTTTGTGGAGACTGCCACAGCAACCGTTGCGACGGAAAAAATAAACACCTCAGACAGTGACCGTTTCTACAGCCCGCTCGTACGCAATATTGCCGCACAGGAGGGCATCCGCCTGAGCGAGCTGGATGCACTCACGGGCAGCGGACAGAATGGCCGCGTCACCAAAAAAGATATTCTTGCGTTTGTAGCAGAGCGCGGGCAGCAAGCGCCGGCAGCAGCGCCGGCTCCGCAGCCTGTAATCGAAGCACCTGCACAGCCAGCCTATCAGGCACCAGCTCCGCAGCCGGCCACGGCCGAGCGGGTAGCCACCGCCAGTAATACAGGGGGCGCCATCGATGGTAATGTGGAGATCATAGAGATGGATCGCATGC
>JAUMBM010000065.1:0-2152 GCA_032115735.1 Saprospiraceae bacterium | reverse complement strand
TGGCATGCTGGATTTCCCACACACTCTCGGCATTATTTTGCGTTTCCTTCGTGAAATTATCCTCATAGTCCGCCATCAGGTCGTAGACGCCCAGACTTTTGATTTCCTGCACACTCGCCACCACCTTATTCCACTCACCCGCATACAACTGCACCTTGGCGGCCAGCGCCAGGGCAGCCCCCTTCGTGGCCCGCCCTACCGAAGCCGGCGGCTGGGTGATGGGTAAAAAAGCTGCCGCAGCGGCGCAGTCTTCCTGCAGTTGCGCCCAAATCGCAGCGCGTGGCGTTCTGGCAACCTTCAGCTCAGCAGGAGGCACCAGGCGCGTGAAGAAAGGCACATCCCCAAAAACCTGCGTAAGCAGGAAATAGTAGTATGAGCGAAGAAAAAGTGCCTCACCTCTTATCTCATTGCGGCGCTGCTCACTCATTTCTATCTTCTCGAGATTGTCCAGCACCAGATTGCACTGGGTGATCCCTTCATACTGCAATTTCCAAAAAGTGTTGAGCTCCTCCGTGCGGGGCGTATAGGTAAAGGCATCCAGTTCAACCAGCCCGGGCCTCGATCCGTCGCCACCCGTGATAGCTTCATCGGCCGTGACGACAGCAAAGGCCCAGTAGAAGTTGCCGTTGCGATTGTTGAAAAGCAGCGGCCTGTAGGCAGCGTTTATCCCCTGCACAGCATCCGCCTCGGTCTGAAAGAATGATGCCGCATCGAAAATAGCAATAGGCTCCTTGTCCAAAATCCCCTGGCAACCCGACAGCAACATACCCGCCAGCAGCAGCATACCCGCCCTTTTGACGGCAGCGCGCGCGCAATTGACAGCTTCACCCAGACTCGTCAGCAACAAAATATACATGGTTCTCATGGTTATTGGTTCAGTGGGTTGGGGAATCAGAAAGTAAGCTGCATGCCGATAATCCAGGTCCGGGGAGCCGGTACGGTTCCCCAGTCGATCCCTACACTCAGGTCAGACGAGAGCCCCAGACCTCTCGTATCGTTGGCATTGGCCTGAATTTCGGGATCGAGCCCCGGATATTTGGTGAATGTTAATGCGTTCTGAGCGCCTGCATACAAACGCAGCAGGCTTATATCGCGCCACCTGAGCCAGCGGTTGAGATCACACCCTAAGGTGATATTCCTGACCCGCAGATAGGAGCCGTCCATCAAAAAGCGCGTAGAGATGCGTCGGTTGCCATTGCGGTCATCAACGCTTACCCGCGGCATAGTCGTCGAGGGGTTCTCGGGCGTCCAGCGGTTGAGCAGCTCCCGGTAGGCATTGAACCCGCGCAGTTGTGTTTCATAGGCAAAGTTGCCATACAAAAAATACACATCGTTGCCACTGACCCCCTGTAAGAGCATTGAGAAGTCTATATTGCGCCAGCTAAAGCCGGCCGTCATGCCGAACGTGAACCTCGGAAAGGGGCTGCCCACATGCCGGCGATCCTTATCGTCAATCTTGTTGTCGCCATTGAGATCCCGAAATTTGACATCGCCGGGGCGGGTAAATTGCGACTGAAAAGGGCTGGCAGCAATCTCTTCCGTTGTCTGGAATATGCCCTCCATCTCCCACAGGAAAAAGGAGCCCACAGCCTGCCCGGGCTCCGTACGCGTTATCGGTCCGTCGGAAAGCCCAAAGCCCCCGAGTATCGGCTCGCTGTCAGCAATAGACAGTACCTCATTGTGTACGGTTGCCAGATTACAACCAATGTTGTAGTTAAAATCACCCCAGGCATCCCGGTAACTGATATTGCCTTCAATTCCTCTGTTCTCTACCGATGCCGCATTGACAAAGGGCGGACGCGTAGCGCCCCCCGCCTGCGGAATGGGCACGCGCACCAGAATATCATCCGTGCGCTTGCGGTAGGCATCGACTGTCAGTGACAGGCGATCCTGCCAGAAGCTTGCGTCAATACCAAGATTTGACTGCGTGCTTGTCTCCCAGCGCACGCTGCTGTTGCCCACTTCCTGTATGCTGGCGCCATTGACAATCTGCTCGCCAAATACATAGACAAATTCTCCCGCATTGACCAATGAACTGTAGGGGTAGACACCAATTTCCTGATTGCCAAGTCGCCCCCAGCTACCCCTGATTTTGAGCGATGACACAAAGCGCACATCCTCGAAGAAAGGCTCGTTGGATACATTCCACGCC
>JAUMBM010000064.1:0-6430 GCA_032115735.1 Saprospiraceae bacterium | reverse complement strand
GTTTCAGCCTTCTGTAATGCAGGCTTTTCACCGCTTTCAGCAGGCCTGTACGACCCTGCTTATCGTTTTTTATACGGATTCCATTGGACTATTGCCAGTCTGCTGATACTTGGTGGGCTGGGTTTCAATATTGTCTTCAACTTTGCTGAATACGTGAAGGTGTTTTCAGGAAAAATCAGGCGCTGGGTACAGTCGGGTGGACGTCTTGTAAAGCCGGTACGTGTGATTACGCTGAATGCTTATTTGGTTCTGGTCACAACAGCTGTGTTGCTCATAGGAGGCACCGTATTAATGTATCTTTTTGAGAAAGATAACATACTGGCAGAGCACAGCAGTTGGTGGGGAAAATTTACAACGGCCTTCTTTTGTGCAGCCACTCCCCGAACGGCAGGTTTTAATTCGTTTGATATGATGGCACTTTCGACGCCCAGCATCCTGCTGATGCTGCTATTGATGTGGATAGGAGCCTCACCTGCATCAACAGGGGGTGGAATTAAGACAAGTACCTTTGCTATCTCTATACTCAACATTCTGGCAGTTGCCAGGGGGCGCCATTTTTTGGAAATCAAGAATAGAGAAATTGCAGATGTCTCTGTCAGAAGGGCTTTTGCTATTATCAGTATATCACTGCTGGTCATCGGTCTGGCAGTTTTCCTGGTTTCCTGGTTTGAGCCGGGTAAAGAACTGATGCCGATTGCCTTCGAATGCTTCTCTGCTTACAGCACAGTAGGCCTCACCCTTGGGCTAACTCCCCAGCTCAGCGACGCAAGTAAAATCACTATCATGCTGGTCATGTTTGTAGGGCGTATCGGTACGCTGAACTTACTGATCGGCCTTATGCGACAGCTCAATGGGCGTCATTATCAATATCCGCAGGAGAATATCCTGATCAACTAGCAAAATTTATCGCCGTCATGAAGATACTGATTTTTGGTCTCGGCAATTTTGGCCACCCTTTGGCGATCAACCTGACAGAGACCGGCAATGAGGTGATTGGTATTGATTTGAAAATGGATAAGGTTGAGCGACTGCGCGATAAGATTGCGCACGTCGTGTGTATGGATTCCACCAACGAACTGGCCTTTCAGGCGCTGCCCATCAAGGAGACAGATCTGGCAATCGTAGCCATTGGTGAAAATGAAGGGGCTGCAATTATCACAACAGCTATCCTCAAAAAACTCAATGTTTCCAATATCATCAGTCGCTCGCTGTCGCCTATCCATGATACAGTATTGCAGGCAATGGGGGTAGACCAGATCATTCACCCCGAACAGGAAGCAGCCGACAGGCTTACGCGCAAGATTAATTTCCGCAACGTCATTGATAACTTTAAAATTGATGACAGTTACTCGGTTTCGGAAGTTAAAGTTTTACCTGCATTCGTGGATAAGCAGCTGTCCGAAATTCAGTTTCGGTCTGCTTATAACCTGAATATTGTGACCATCATTCGAAATACAGAACGCACAGGACTGTTGGGGCGTAAAATTTATGTCCGGGAATCACTGGGAGTGCCTAAACCAGACACGCGATTTCAGGCAGGGGACATTCTTGTTGTCTTCGGGCAAGACAGGCACATCCGTAGCTACTGTGAACAGGAATAGAGGGTATGGCCGGCAGTAGCCTGCTTGTGTATTCATATCAGCAGCCAGCTGCTAGTATCAAAAGTCAGCACTTTATGTATTATATCGGGGAAGGCAGGTTCGGGCGCACGGCTGTCGTCGTTGTTTTACTGATTTTGTGGTCCGTTATTTTGCGATTTTTCTCTTTTTTCCCGGCAGTTATCAGCCATGATGAGTCAACCTATCTGGTGATTGCCCGGGGGCTACTGGAGGGGAAAACCTATTTCGTCGACTTGATCGATACCAAGCCCATTGGTATATTTGTGTTGTACGCGGCCATGCTTTGGGTAGGAAAAACCATCTTCATGGTTCGGTTTTTTACGGCCGTATGGATAGGCCTGACTGCCTTCGGCATCTATCGCCTTATGTGGCGGGTTGGTAAAAATGATCGCGCAGCTTGGGCGGCAGCGCTCATTTATCCGCTTATCACGTCCATATTTACCTTCTACGGAGTTGTTCCCAATACGGAACTGTATTTCGTACTCTTTACCGTGTGGGCGCTTGTGCTTATTTGGGGTGAAAACGCCAGCTGGCGGTACGCCCTGGCGGGCTTGCTGCTGGGCTTGGGTTTTTTATTAAAATACGTAGTATTCTTTGACGGGCTGGCCTTTGGCGCCCTTACGCTTTGGGTTGGCTGGCGCCAGGGCCAGTGGCAGAAAGCAGCCTGGCAGCGGGTATTGCCCATGGTGGCAGGAGCGGCACTGCCGTTTGCAGCGATAGCTTATGGGTATATACAGGCTGGCTTGGGGGAGGTTTTTTACTACTACACCTTTACGGTGATGGGTAAGTATCCGGTCGACAAAATATGGTGGAAATCCGGCTTGTATGTGCTGGATTTTTTTGGCCGTTTTTTCCCCATAACCCTCATGGCGCTATGGGCTGCGCGCAGGCTGCAGCCGACCGCCAGGCAGCTTTTTAATAATTTTTTGCTGTGCTGGATGTTGTGCGGGCTGTTGGCCGTGCTGTATACGGGCAAACTCTTCGGACACTATTTTATCCAGCTTATGCCTGCGCTCTCAATGCTTGCCGCAGGCTTTTTTTACCCGGAATGCCCCCGGCCGGGATGGGTGGAGCGGCTGGGAACTCAATTTTACCGCAACCTGCTGGTAGCTATCATGGTACTGATGACTGTATTGCAATACGCGACCTATTACGTCAAAAAGGATGAAGTCAGGGAGGTGGCGGCCTGGCTGTCGGCACGACTGGAGGCGGGTGATCGACTGTATACAGGAGACTACCACCAGATTTTGTACCTATTGCTTGATCAGCAAAGCCCGACGCCCTATGTTCACCGATCTTTGATCTGGGATGAGCATCATCGCTATGCGCTGGGGATTTCTATTGGCGAAGAAACGATTCGTATCCTGTCGGCCAGGCCCAAGTACATTCTGCTTCAGCCACATGCTCCCCTCAATGAACTTAAGGGGCGCATCTTGCAGGAGTACCAACTTGTACATTTCTTTCCCTTTGGAGTAGAAGTATATCTGCGCAAGCAATCAGGTTAGCACCAGATAGCGAAAATATTTGCGCAGCATCAGGGAAAAACGTATATTTGCACCGCTTTGGGCCCATAGCTCAGTTGGTCAGAGCAGCGGACTCATAATCCGAAGGTCGTAGGTTCAAGCCCTACTGGGCCCACACAATGCGCAATTCGCTTCTACAGCGGGTTGCGCTTTTTCATTGAGCGCTTATCCGTGATCTTTTCCCGGCAGCAAAAAGGACGTAGGTTCACGTTGTTGAAGCAGCCCTGCCCGCGCCACGGGACTGTGGGGGGGGGGAAACTGCGGAAGGAGAGCCGTTTTCCATTCCGAAAAAGAATACGAGTTAAGACAGGTACTTGCCTACTATGGGCAATCGACGCCCCATACCAAACGCCTTATTGCTTACACGCAGCACAGGAGCCGTTTGGTAGCGCTTAAACTCATTGGTATTGACCAATCGCAGAATACGGGCAACCAAACCAGCATCATGACCTTGGGCAATCAGCGCCTTTGGACCTTGGCATTTTTCAATGTACTGGAAGAGAATGGGGTCCAGCACATCGTACTCAGGCAGGCTGTCGCTGTCTTTTTGGTTGGGCCTGAGCTCAGCGCTGGGTGGTTTTTCGAGGGTGGAAAGCGGGATGATTTCTGTCGTTCGGTTGAGATAGCGCGCCAGCGCGTACACCTCTGTTTTGTACAAATCACCAATGACAGAGAGCCCGCCGCAAAGATCGCCATAGAGAGTGCCATAGCCAACAGCCATTTCACTCTTATTGCTTGTGTTGAGCAGGATGTTGCCAAATTTATTGGAAAAGGCCATCAGCAGCATGCCGCGTATACGCGCCTGCAGGTTTTCTTCTGCCAGCCCCTGCGGGAGGCTGTGAAAAGGCGCTGCAAGAGCCTGCTCATAGGCTTGGTAGAGGCTTTCAATAGGGATGATGTCATATTGTATGCCCAGCCGCTGCGCGAGCAGTCGGGCATCGTTGACCGAGTGGTCGCTGCTGTGCTGTGAAGGCATAAGGAGAACGCGCACCTGTTGAGGACCAAGAGCCTGTGTTGCCAGCACCGCTACGACAGCAGAGTCTATACCACCCGACAGCCCTAGCACAGCCCTGTTGAGACCCAGTTTGCCAAAATAATCGCGTAGCCCCATGAGCAACGCCTGGTGGATCAATGTCAGTTTTTCTTTGGGTTGCTCACCGCTGCGGCCGTGGCCACGTATGACATCTGCCAGATCATAGGTACGCACAACCTCCTCAAAGTAGGGCATTTCGTCGTATACTTCACCATCCGGACTGAGCACAGCGGAGCCGCCATCAAAGATGATTTCTGTTTGAGCACCCACCTGGTTGGCGTAAAAGAGCGGTAGTCTATAGCGCAGTACATTGGCCTTGAGTACCTTGATGCGGTCTTCCGCATGATCGTAAGCAAAGGGAGAGGCAGATAGATTGAGGATCAGGTCAGGTTTTTGTTTGACGAGTTCATCCAGCGGAGAAATGGTATACAATGGATTTTCATTGCCAACATTCCACAGATCTTCACATATAGTGATTGCCAGCCGCTTACCCTGGTATTCTACAATTTGCCAGCTGCTGGCTGGCTCAAAGTACCTGTATTCGTCGAAAATATCATAGTTGGGCAGCAGTGTTTTGTGCTGTACAGCCCTGACTTCACCATCAGCCATGAAAAAAGCTGCGTTGTAGAGATCCTTACCCTGTGGTTGCGGGTTGCGGCAGGGAGAGCCGGCTACAATGGCAATACCCTTGGCGGCAAGAGCAAGCTGGTTGATAGCAGCTTCTGCCCGGTCGATAAAATCAGCAAAATCCAGAAAGTCGCGCGGTGGATACCCAACGGTAGTCAGTTCAGGAAAGAGAATCAGATCTGCTTCCTGTGATTTAGCTTCCTCTACTGCCGTCAGCGCGCGCAAAATATTGCCGTCAAAATCACCAATGTGTGTGTTGAGCTGCGCAATTGCAATCTTCATGCCTGGATATTTACATACAAAGATACGCTTTTCTGTAAATCTGCTTCAATCGCCTTGTTACTCGGTCCGTGGGCAGGCACTTTGAGCCGCTGATGGAGCGCCTGAGCACAGGCAGGGAGTTTTGAAATTAAATTTTAAACTGAAAAGAATTGAAATATTTTGAACTGTTATTTTTGTTTATAAAAAATATTATTTTTAATTCTTCGGGCATAGTGTTATCTTGTTGGTGTTTTACTGCCTTTTTTACGCGCTCAATACAATAAACATGCTGATAAAGGCCTTTGCCAGCGCCGTCCAGGGCGTCGATGCACGCACCATCACCGTTGAAATCAATACAGGGGGTAATGTGGGGGTCGATAAACCTATGTATTCATTGGTAGGGTTGCCCGACAATGCCGTCAGGGAAGGTATGCAGCGGATAGAAGCTGCTATCAACAACAGCGGTTTTCGGGTTATACGGCTGAAGACGACCATCAACCTGGCGCCTGCCGATATTCGGAAGGAGGGTTCTGCGTATGATTTGCCCATAGCACTGGCGTATCTGTCAGGCACACGGCAGCTGGAACCTCGCTATCTTGAGGAGTCGCTCATCATCGGTGAGGTATCACTCGATGGCAGTCTTCGGCCTATTAAAGGGGCGCTGCCCATTGCCATTCAGGCGCGCAAAGAGCAGTTTAAGTACTTGGTACTTCCCAAAGCCAACGCTCGGGAGGCGGCTATTGTCAACGATCTGCACGTGATAGGTGTCAGTACCTTGCAGGAGGCGGCTGACTGGTTGTGTGGCCGAGCAGAGATTATTCCGATGGTGGTGGAGACGCGGGATGAGTTTTTTTCTAATCGCAGCAACTATGAGGTCGATTTTTCTGATGTCAAGGGGCAGGAAAACATCAAGCGTTCGCTGGAAATTGCCGCTGCCGGTGGCCACAATGCGATACTGATTGGTCCGCCGGGTGCTGGTAAAACCATGCTTGCGCGCAGGCTGCCTACGATTTTGCCACCCCTGAATCTGTCAGAGGCACTGGAGACGACCAAAATTCACTCCGTAGCGGGGGTGCTGCCGGTGGGTTCCTCTTTGCTGACTACCCGCCCTTTTCGGGCACCCCACCATACGATCAGCGATGTGGCGCTGGTGGGTGGAGGAAGTAATCCCAGCCCCGGAGAAATCAGTCTGGCACACAATGGCGTGTTGTTTTTGGATGAATTGCCCGAATTTAAGCGAACGGTCCTGGAGGTTATGCGCCAACCTATGGAGGAGCGCAGAGTGACCATTTCCCGGGCAAAGATCTCTATAGATTTTCCGGCCAGCTTTATGTTGATTGCCTCTATGAATCCTTGTCCCTGTGGGT
>JAUMBM010000063.1:0-3419 GCA_032115735.1 Saprospiraceae bacterium | reverse complement strand
CAACCAACATACTCGCTCAAGTCCCACAGGGTACCTACCATGTAGAGGTATCAGATGCCCGCAACTGTCTGCAGTCTGCAGCAGGTATGCTGACAGATCCTTCGCCCTTGGCCACAACCATTGATACCTTCATTGCGCCCGGTTGCGCTGATGAGCTGACAGGCCTCATGCGCGTATCGGGATCAGGTGGCTCCCCTCCCTACCGCTTCTTTTGGCCGGGAGCGGCTGAAGGACCTTTGCAGACACAACTCGCTGCAGGCATCTATGCCATCACCATGACGGATCAGAACAACTGCACCCACAGCGACAGTCTGCTACTACCCGAACCCAGTCCGCTGTTTCTCAATCTGATAAGCCTCACGCAACCCGCCTGCCCGGGACGTGAAGACGGGCAAATTCAGGTAGCTGCCCAAGGCGGCACGCCCCCTTATACCTATCTTTTCAACGAACAGCCGGCCGAAGGGCCTGTGTTTACAGCACTGCGGCCGGGCAACGTTTCAGTGATTGCCTTCGACAGCCGCGCCTGCAGGTCAAATGTAGTGGAGCAACATCTTTCTTATACCAGCAATCTGCAGCTCACAGCCGATATTGAGGCACCCGATTGCCTCGGTCGCAGTGACGGACAACTTTCTGTAAGTCTGCAGGGAGGCCTCCCGCCTTATAATTTCAATTGGCAGGACGGATCGAGCCAGGCGCAACGGCAGTCCTTGCCGGCAGGTATATACCCGCTCTCTGTAACTGATCAGAGAGGCTGTCAGCTGGATACAACCATTGTCCTCACAGCACCTCAGGTATTTTCGATATCGATAGTTGCTACCCAGCCCAGCTGTCATAACGCCAGCGACGGATTAATCAACACCCTGTTTTCGGGTGGAGGCAATGGCCTGATCAGCTATCTGTGGAATGACGGCAACCAGCAGCCCCAACGATCGGGTCTGGGTGCAGGAAGTTACCAGCTAACCCTGTCCGACGAAACGGGCTGTAGCTATATTTCAGATACCCTCAGGCTACAAAACCCCTCGCCCCTCATTTTCTCCGGCGTAGATATTATTGATAATCTTTGCAGTGGTGATGCCACCGGCGGACTGGAAGTAGCGCTTACTGGCGGAACACCTCCCTACGCCTACTACTGGGTGCACAATGGTCGGACTAGCCCCTCCCTTGACGGTCTGGCCAGTGGTGGTTACCGAATATTGGCAGGCGACAGCCGGGGATGCCTCAAAGACACCACCTTTGTCGTTGGTTCGCCCGAGCCGCTCGTAGTTCAACTGCAGGCACAGGGAAGCAACAACTGTATAGACACAAGTGCGGTCACGATTCGGGCATTGGTCAGCGGAGGTATTTTTCCTTACACTTTCCACTGGAACAGCGGCGACAGCACCCAGATGCTCGAGAATCCCGTACAGGGAGATTATACGCTGACAGTCACCGATGCCAATCAATGCATTGTTGAAACCGGCAGTATAAAGATCAGAGAGCGAATTCCGCCCTTGCAGCTTGATACCTTCGGCGTTGCAGCCGTCAGTTGTTTTGGCCAAGGCGATGCAAGTCTCACCGCCCGGGTATCCGGAGGATCGGGCCTGTACCGATACCATTTCTCTGCAGGATTAGCAGACAGTATCCGGCGCACAACCTATACACTCTCCGGACTGCCGCATAGCAGTTCATACAGCGTCACCATCACCGACCTTGTCACGGGCTGTAGTGTTACGGCTGCGCGCGAAGCCATTCAACCCCTGCCATTATACATCACCCGCGACTCTGTCCGGGCTGTAGCCTGTGCGGGCGGCAGCGATGGTGGCATCTTTGTAAGTATCTATGGCGGCACAGCGCCCTATGCAACTGTCTGGACCAATAGCCTGGGCGATACGGTGTCGTTGACGCAGCAGCTGACACAAGCAGCTGATACCACCTATACCCTAAGGGTCACCGACGCCAACGGATGTAGTAGCAGTATGACAGACAGCAGCCTCTATACCCTCGGGATACCCATGGAACTGGTTGACAGCCTCAGCCTCCTTGAATCACCTGCCTGCCGGTTTGAACCAACCGGGCGCATAGACCTGTACCTCAGCGGTGGGCAGCCACCTTACCAGTATATGTGGTCGAATGGACAGACCACCGAAGACCTGATCAATATCCCTGCCGGAAGTTATCAGTTAACGGTCACCGATCAGGCAGGTTGCCGGCGCGTATTTCCGGCCATGGAACTCACACAGCCCCTTACGCTGCTCACCATATTGTCGCAGCAGGACAACATAAGCTGCTACGGACTCGCAGACGGGCAAGTAGCCGTCACGGCTACAGGAGGACTCCCCCCCTACACGTTTAGCTGGCTGCGCAACGGGCAGCTCCTGCCTTCGGAAGATGGTACGACCCTTTCCCCCCTGTCAGCTGCCAACTACGCAGTGGTCGTTGTTGACGCCAATGCTTGCATGCGCACCAGGGGTTTCAATATTACACAGCCGGATCCCTTAGCCGTCAGCATTGTACAAATCCCCGGTTTGTCAGACAGCCTTTATGCCAACGTCAGCGGAGGGACCCCTCCTTATACCTTTTCTTGGTCGAACGGGTCTGCAACAGACCGCATCGGCAGCCTGGAAGCAGGAGGCTACAGTCTGCGTGTGGTTGATGCCAATGATTGCTCTGCCGAGGCTGACATTCTGGTATCTGTTCCATACCCGCCATCCCAAAACCTTAGGGTGATCAAAATTTTTCCGAACCCAAACCAAGGGGGCTTCTGGCTCAGCACCGGCGACAGCCTGCCTGCAGCGGGTGTGCAGGCGTTGGAAATATACACCTTGTCGGGACAGTGTGTATACAGACAAAAGCTAGCGAATCTGAGCGGACAGGCGATCTATATTGATACAGGCGGGCTACAAGCCGGTATGTATCAGCTAAGAATTACTTCCGAAGCCTCATCCGTTCAGGAAAAACTATTGATCTACAAGTAGCTCTGCGAAGCTGCTGTAAGTCAGCATTGACAGACGGCAGCCACCTCCACGGCCCAAAGACAACCACTAATTTTGATTTTCTGCCGACATTGTCCCAAATAAATTGCCTGTGACAAGGTCAATGGCAGATATTGCCTGTTTATTGCTAAAAGTCTGACTTCGTATGAAGCAAAACTGCTCACTACTCTTACTACTTCTGAGTTGTTTCATTTCCGCTCAGCTCAAATCGCAGGCTCTTTGGCAGCCGGCAGCCCGTGAAGGCGAATACACACTCTCCGGCACCGAGATGGAGCGACTCCTGCGGCAGGCGCCCCATGAACGCAACCGCCACAGAGACGATATGACCACAGCTATCGAGCTGGTCGGGCCCGACGGCAGCCTGCAGACCTTTTCTGTATGGCAGGTACCGGTGATGGCGACAGGGCTGGCGCGTCAGTTTCCTGCCATTGCAACCTATGCAGGCAT
>JAUMBM010000062.1:0-4822 GCA_032115735.1 Saprospiraceae bacterium | reverse complement strand
TAGGTGCCCGGCGACAGGCTGAGAGAGATCTCGGGCTGCCCCGCTGTATTATTTTGCAACTGGTAGGCGGCTGCGCCGGGTGACCAGTTGTTGAAGCTGCCCGCCACAAAAAAGGAGGCGTTGGCCGGCGTACCCACCGGCAGAGAACTCAGTCGCAGCACCAGCTGCGCCAGCAGCCAGTAAGGTGCCAGCAGGGAGGAAAGCAGGAAAAGGAATTTCTTCATTACCGGAAAATTGTGTTGGTTTAGCGCGTGTTCGGAAAAGGGTAAACCAAAGGTACGGCACATTTCTTACCTTTGTCGTCAATTTTTCCGGCATGCAAAACATTGAACAGTATTTCCCTGATCTGAACGACCGGCAGCGCGAGCAGCTGGCAGCCCTGGATACCCTTTACCGGGAGTGGAACAGCAAGATCAACGTCGTCTCCCGCAAAGACATCGATCAGTTGTACCTGCATCACGTGCTCCATTCGCTGGCCATCGCCAAGGTCATACAGTTCAAGCCGGGCGCCCGGCTGCTCGACCTGGGCACCGGCGGCGGCTTTCCGGGCATCCCGCTGGCCATCCTTTTTCCGGACGCCCACTTTACCCTGGTCGACGGCACCCGCAAAAAAATCACCGTCGTAACGGCCGTAGCAGAAGCGCTGGGGCTTAGCAACGTCACAGCTATGGCCGTACGTGCCGAAGAACTCAAAGGGCGGCAGTTCGATTTCATCATCAGCAGGGCGGTAGCCCCCCTGCGGCAACTGTGCGACTGGTCGTTCAAGCTCATTGCCGACAAGCAGCGGCATGCTATGCCCAATGGCCTGCTGGCCCTCAAGGGAGGCGATGTACAGGCAGAAATCCGGGAGCTGCCCAAAGGATCGTATACTGAGCGCTGGCCCATCAGCCGCTTTTTTGCCGACCCCTATTTTGAGGAAAAGTATGTTGTATACGTACAATATTGAGGCTGCCACCGCTGAGTGAAGCCCGCTTCGGCTGCCTCGCGGCAGCAAAGCTGACTGCAAAAAGGCGCTTGCACTTTTCCCCAAAAAGGTTATATTTGTATAAATTCTGCAGTCGGCGCCGGCATGCTGCCAAAGCAGGTTCCTCACTCATCTATCCCATGGATTTTCAGATCGGTTGTATGGCCGGCATGGCATCAGCAGCAAGCTACATTTCTTTCAGCAAAAATATACTCTCATGTCATTTGAAGTAACAGGAAAGCTGCATAAGGTCTACGAAACAGAAAACAAGACCGGCAGCTTCAGCGCGCGCGAGTTTGTGATTGAAGTTGACAGTGGCAATTACCCCCAGTTTGTCAAATTCCAGTTGGTACAGGATCGCTGCAGCCTCATCGACGACTACCGTGAAGGCGAGCCCATCAAGGTGCATTTCGACCTGCGGGGACGCGAGTGGAATGGCAAATATTTCACCAACCTCAATGCCTGGCGACTTGAGAAAGTGCAGGCCGACGGCGGCAGCGCCGCTCCTGCAGCAGCCAAAGCAGCAAGCTCGTTTGCCGGGGGATCGTTCCCGACAGCTTCCGATGAGCCGCTGAGCCCTGCGAGTGATGATGATCTGCCGTTCTAAACCGGATGGTTGCCTTTGGCTCTTTTTCACCCAAATGCCGGTGCTTTATCGTCTGCCGGTCAGGGAAGCGCTCTTAGCTGAAGTAAAATGCTTGTTTACAGGGTTCGGCATGGTTTTTGTCGCCATTTACCCTGTAACGGCACAGGGTATGTCTGTGCACAGGATTGGTCAGCTACCGCTGACCAATCCTGTGCACAAAAAGAACAGTATTGGGCAGCAGTAGCTGCCCAATACTGCTTACCATAAGTTTTTTGATTTTTGAAAAAAATCAAAAAACGAAGCTCGTGCAAGGTTGAGACCCGCAATCGTATCTAAACATATACCTATATATCAAACATATGCGTCATCCCATTCGACCGGTTTTTCTATTACTTGGATTTTTGACAACCATCCAGCTGTCCGGACAGGAGCAGGGCTGGTTTCTGGGCTTTTCCACCGGCGCCGTTGGTTACAGCGGAGATTTGAGTAAGGGCAACCGATTTTCTTTCAATGGCGGCGATGGTTACCTGGGGCTGCAGCTGTATAAAGAAGGTGACAACGCGCTGGCTTTCGATGTACACGCCCGTATGGGCAGCATGCGGGCCAATGATTTGGCGTATACCGAGGATGCCTTGCGGCAGGCGAGGGGGTTTTCGTTTGAGACGCAGTGGTACGAGCTGTCGATGGGGCTTCGGCTGATGCCCTGGCCCAAAGCTGCTGTTTCGCCTTTTGTCAGCGCAGGTATGGGCATTGCTTCCTTCCGCGCCCAACCGGATTTTTCCCTCAACAGACTGGATGAGCTCAATGCGCGCGTCCTGGAGGACAAAGATAAGTACACAGGGAATGCTGTGACAACCATCCTGCCCATTGGTGTAGGTGTGCGGACGCGCCTGAGCCCGCGCGTCAACCTACAGCTTATCGCCCAGATAAACCTTACAGCTACCGATTATATGGACGGCATCAGTGCCTCCGTCAATGCCAACAAAAAAGATCACTACGGCTATCTGGCTTTCTCTGCAGCCTACAAACTGGTGGCAGAAGACAGGGATGGCGACGGGATTCCCGACAGCCGGGATGAGTGCCCCGACAGCTTTGGACAGACCTCCGGCTATGGTTGTCCCGATGCCGACGGGGACGGCATACCCGACGAGTCAGATGAGTGCCCCTATATCCCCGGTATGCAGCGCTTCTTCGGATGCCCGGACCGCGACGGGGATGGCATACCCGACCAGGAAGATGAATGTCCTGATGTGGCGGGGCTGGAAGCCTACAAGGGTTGCCTGCCCACGGATACTGACGACGACGGTATACCGGACAAGGAGGATCGCTGTCCTGCTGAAAAGGGAATTCGCGAGCTGCAGGGCTGCCCGCGCGTTGACAGCGATGCCGACGGCATCAGCGACGACCGCGATGCCTGCCCCCTGATGCCCGGTATCGCCCTGTTTGACGGCTGCCCCGATGCCGATGATGATGGCATCGCCGATCCCAAAGATGCCTGCCCGGAGCTTTTTGGCAGTATCGAACTCGATGGCTGCCCGGCAGCAAGCAGCGAAGCCGAGCTCAGCCGGCAGCTCAACCAGCAACGATTCCTTTTTAGTCCCAACAGCAACCAAATACAGCAGGAACGACTGGCCGACAAGCTGGCCACTTTCCTGCGGGAAAATCCGGCCTACAAGCTGCGATTGAGAGGGTTTGATGACAGTGGTGCCACCGATGCCGCCGAGCAGCGCTGGGCCTACTTCCGCGTCATAGCGGTCCACGACTTTCTGACGGCCCGCGGTATCGCTAAGGAGCGGTTGCTGCAGGAGACGCCGACAGTACCCAAGCCACCGTCGGGGGGGCAGGAGCAGCCTGTGATGCATCATTTGCTGCGGAAAGTGGAGATATGGCTGTATAAGTAAACAGCTATGGGCAGCGCAAGCTGCCCATAGCTGTTTCAGCATGTATGCCGGATTTGGGCACCGAAGGCCCAAATCCGGCATAGTTCTAAGCCGTTAGCAAACCCTTCAGCAGCAGCTCGCTCAGCGTCTGCCGCACAGCCTCAAGAGATTGCTTTTTGCCAGGTTGCCGCCACTCGTGCACCCAACGGACAGACGACAGCACCGTGTTGAGCGTAAGCTGCGGATCCAGCCGCTGAAAAATATGCTGCGCCATACCGTCTACTAAGATCGCTTTGAACCGGTTTTCGTACTCCCGCCGCAAGCGTTTGAAGTCGCTGAGGTGAGGCTCCTCCAGATGTCGCCACTCATCGTTAAAGGCTGTAATAGAAGTCATATCCTGCATCGCTATATCAATGTGCAGGTTGATGAGCGCCCGCAGCCGGTCGGCAGGAGAGCTGTGCGCCTGCTCAATCTGCCGGATACCTTCCAAAAATCGGCTCGCATTGAAAAAACATATCTCCCGAAGGATCTCCTGCTTGCTTTGGATATGGTTGTACAGACTGGACGCCTGCAGATCGACTGCCTGCGCCAGGTCGCGCATAGAAGTCGCCGGATAGCCTTTGTCGCGAAAAAGTACCGCGGCAGCTTCCAATATTTTTTCTTTTTTTGTCTTCTCGGTAAGCGCTAACATACTTGTATCAAACTGTTTAGAATACGTGGCCGCCACAACGGAATAATTATACTGCGCGTTGTCGGAGTTTGCAGATAGCGTTGCAGCCAGATGATCAAAATCTACCGCATGTTGGCAATCTACCACACACAAAAACTCAAGGGTGTAATGCATATCTCCGGCAACGATCCCCCAATAAGCTGTTACACATCAAAATTGACCACCACACGCTCCGTGCGCGGGTGAGCCTGACAGGTCAGGATAAAACCCTCGGCCACTTCTTCCGGCTCGAGCGCATAATTGACATCCATCTCTACCTCGCCAACTTCAAGTTTGGCGCGACAAGTACAACACACCCCCCCCTTACAAGCATACGGCAGCTCCGCACCATGCCGGAGCGCTGCATCCAGTAAGGTCTCCCGACGGCTGTTGAGACTAAACTGAATCGTCTTACCGTCCAGCGTCAGCTCGACCGTCGTGAGCACCTCTGCAGAAGCTCCCTCCTCTCGTCGACGACGTGCCGCGGCCAGCGCCGCCCCGGCTCCAAACAACTCGAGATGAACCCGCGAACGGTCTACCCCCTTCGACAGCAGGCAATCCCGAATCTCCTGAACCATCTCCTCCGGCCCACAGAGAAAATAGGCCTCTACGGCTGCCGGATCGAACAGCAGCCGACTGTAAGCCGCGCACTTGGCCCCATCGAGGCGCCCGGTAAACAGCGG
>JAUMBM010000061.1:0-9484 GCA_032115735.1 Saprospiraceae bacterium | reverse complement strand
GAGGTGCTCTGCTATGCGCAGCATAGCAGCAACGCCGCTGGCATTGTCATCAGCGCCATTGTGTATGGCGGGTTCGCCCGTGTACAAAGAGCCAAAGGCGCCATAGCCCAAATGGTCGTAGTGGGCACCAATGACCACCGTCGTGGGGGCACCATTGTCAATAAAACCTACCACATTGCGGCCAGTGCGGGCTTCGCCGCCCTGCGCATGGGGGTTGGTATTGAAGTTGAAATCAAACTCATGAAACCAGCTGCCTTCATGTCCTCTGGGCTGCAGCCCTATCTGGGCAAACCGCCAGGCAATGTAGTCAGCAGCCAGCTTTTCGCCCTGCGTACCCGCTTCACGCCCCTCGAGATAATCCGAGGAAAGGTAGACTACATCCGCTTTTATTTGCTGCAGCGGATTGGCCACCGCTTGCGCTACAACATGGCCGACCTGCACACCCAACGGTAAAAGGGCTGCAATGGTCAGCACAACAATCCAAAGTTTTTTATTCATGTCTGTTTGTGTTTACTTGCAAAAATCCGGCTATTATCCTGAATTATCTAACAAATAAATCGACAAACCGTTAACTTAGCCCTAAATTTTACTTTCAGCGGCGCAATCGGGAATATGGAACACAATATGGTCAAATTGCTCTCTGCCCGGCAGATCAGCGCTTGGGATGCTTATACCATCGAACACGAGCCAATTTCTTCCCGCATGCTGATGGAGCGCGCCGCTGCTTGCTTCGCAGAATGGTTGTATACGCTTGTTGGCGGCGACTCGCCCTTACATTTCTTCTGTGGGCCCGGCAATAATGGTGGCGATGGCCTTGCGGCCGCCCGCCTGCTGCAGCAGCGCGGCTGCGAAGTAGTGGTCTGGCTGGCAGATTTCGGGCTGCCTTGCAGCCGGGATCGGCAGGACCAGCTGGCTGCCCTTCAGGCTTGCGCTCTACCCGCACATATACTCTCGCCCGAGGCTTTCCCGCCGATGCCCGCCTCGGCCGTTCTGGTCGATGCGCTGATGGGTGCCGGCCTCAACCGGCCGCTCACAGGGGCCATGGCTGATTGTGTACGCTGGCTGAATACCCTGCCCAACCGGCGGGTAGCCATAGATATCCCCAGCGGACTACCGGTCGACGACCTGCCACAGGGTCCGGCGCTCGAGGCCGACTATACTTTCAGCTTTCAACTGCCCAAGCTTTCTTTCCTGCTGCCTTCTTGTGGCGGACTGGCAGGCCAATGGACGGTAGGTGATATCGGTTTATTGCCGGGCGCGCTTGCGCAGCTCGACAGTCAGCAGTTTTGGGTAAAAAGAGAGGCCATCGCTGCTATGCTGCAGCGACGGCACCGCTTTGCGCACAAGGGCAATATGGGGCATGCTCTGCTGATTGCCGGTAGTGAGGGTAAAATGGGGGCTGCCCTGCTGGCAGCGCATGCCTGCCTGCGGGCAGGCGCAGGCAGGCTGACAGTACACCTGCCCACAGCGGGGGTTACCCCTCTGCTGGCCAGATTGCCGGAGGCAATGTTGAGCGAAGAGTCGTCGGCTGCGCACTGGTGGACAGTGCCTGTACTGGATACGTATCAGGCAGTTGGCGTGGGACCTGGTCTGGGCACGCATCCCTCATCGTGTATGGCACTCGACAGACTGCTGCGGGAGTGTAACAAACCACTCGTCCTCGATGCCGATGCCCTCAATATGCTGGCCTCCGCGCCGGCCATGCTCGATCGCATTCCGCCCGACAGCATTCTCACCCCCCATCCCAAAGAGTTTGAGCGGCTGTTTGGCCCAACAACCGATGATATCGCACGCATCGGGCTCCTGCGCCGGCAGGCAAGCCAGCGGCGGCTGGTGATTGTCCTTAAAAATGCCCACACCCTCATCGCTCTGCCGGACGGCAGCCTGTTTTTTAACAGCAGTGGCAATGCCGGCATGGCTACGGCCGGAGCAGGGGATGTGCTGACAGGCCTGCTGACGGGCCTGCTGGCCAGAGGTTACGCGCCTGCAAAAGCAGCGCTCATCGGTGTGTACCTGCACGGTCTGGCAGGTGATCTGGCAGCCGCTGAGCTGGGACAAGAAAGTCTGATCGCCTCTGATCTGATTGACTTTCTGGGAAAAGCATTCCTCACCATGGAGGATGGCTAAGGATTGTCCGTCTGCCGCTCTGCGGCCTCTGCCGGAAAATATACCCGCCACTATAGTAAGCTTGTCTGCCAATGAAATCATATATCCTCGCACTCGATCAGGGAACTACCAGCTCCAGAGCCATTCTTTTTAACCGCCAGGGACAATGGGTGGCTATGGCGCAGGAAGAATTCACACAGTACTACCCACAACCCGGCTGGGTTGAGCACGACGCCGAAGAACTTTGGTCAACGCAGCTGTCGGTTGCCCGCAGCGTTCTGAAACAGGCAGGGGTCAGGGCAGCAGATATCGCTGCGGTGGGCATCACCAACCAGCGCGAAACGACCCTGCTGTGGGATCGATATACAGGACAGCCGCTCGGCCGGGCCATCGTCTGGCAGGATCGCCGCACTGCCGAGCATTGTGACCAACTCAAAGATGCCGGCTGGGAGACCTACGTACGCAGCAATACCGGTCTGGTAATCGACGCCTATTTTTCTGCAACCAAGCTCGCCTGGATGCTCGATAACCTGCCGGAGGCCCGAAGCAGGGCCGAAGCCGGTGACTTGTGCTTTGGTACGGTCGACAGCTGGCTGATCTACCGGCTGACCGATGGCAAGGTGCACGCGACGGACTACTCCAATGCGTCGCGTACCATGCTGTACAATATCATCCGACTCGAGTGGGATGAGCCACTGCTCCATGCGCTGCGCATTCCCCGCGCAGTCCTTCCGGAAGTCATGCCCTCCAACGCCTATTTCGGGGAGCTGGCGCCCGAGTGGCTGGGAGAAGCTATCCCCGTGACCGGTGTAGCCGGAGACCAGCAGGCAGCCTTATTTGGACAGGCATGCCTGCAGGCAGGCATGGCCAAGAACACCTATGGCACGGGTTGCTTTATGCTCATGAATACAGGCGATACACCCGTTTTGTCCAGTGCAGGGCTCATCACGACCATTGCCTGGGGACTCAACCACAAAATTCAGTATGCGCTGGAGGGCAGCGTGTTTATCGCCGGGGCTGCTATCCAGTGGCTGCGCGATGGACTGAGGATTATTGATGAGTCGCCGGACTCAGAGTTTTTTTCAATGAAAGTTGCCGATACCAATGGCGTATATGTGGTGCCGGCTTTCGCCGGACTGGGTGCCCCCTACTGGGATATGTATGCCCGTGGCGCTATCTTCGGGCTTACGCGTGGGGTCAGTAAATCGCATCTGATCCGGGCTACGCTGGAGTCACTCGCGTATCAGACCCGCGATGTGCTGGCAGCTATGGAGTCCGATGCCGGTCAGCCAATACACTGTCTGCGCGTCGACGGAGGCGCCAGCGCCAACAACCTGCTGATGCAGTTTCAGGCCGATATCCTGAATACATCCGTAGAGAGACCTCGTGTCATCGAAACGACAGCCCTGGGGGCTGCTTATCTGGCGGGACTGGCCGCAGGCTTTTGGGGCATGGAGGACCTTGCAGACAAGTGGGCCCGTGACGTGCATTTCTCCCCCCGCATGGAAGCAGACAGACGTGAGCAGCTCTACAAGGGCTGGCAGAAAGCTGTGGAAAGAACCATGCGGTGGGCTGAAGACTAGAGGCACGCGCGGACACGTCGGCCGGAAATGAAGCGAGCAACTTTTCAGGTGTCTTGCCTTTTGCCGGAGGCATAGCCTCTCAAAACAAAGTCGGAAAATTCAAGAAAAGGAAACTTGGCGTAGCCTGGTGAAAAAATACCGCTTACAGGTATTCGGGCTGCTCAGCGGGTGCGGATGGCGCCGGAATCAGGTGTTGCCCGATAAACCGGAGCAGCGCTTTCTTGACACTCTCCCGCATCTCGCGCAGGCCGTCAATGCCGCCTCCGTAGAAGTCGGGACCCGGTATGTAATACCGAAGACGGTGATTAGCCGGTAAGGCAGGTTCCTCAGGCGTAGTAACCTGATCGTCAACAATGGTAATCAAAAAGTCAAATGCGATGGCCGCTGTGTTCTCAACGGTATCCAATATCCCGGAGGATTGTCTGCTGATATCGATATTGTCCTCGTGCATTACCTGCACAACCTCTGACTGGCAGGAGGTTAAAGGAACGAAGCTGACGCCTTGCGCCAGATTGGCAGCAAAAAAATTCAGGTATCCCAGGGCTATATGCGCCTGGCAGTGGTGGTTGGGACTAACGATCAGCACTCGCTTCATACTTTCCTCACAATGTTGCGCAGCAAAGTTAACATTAAATTTACAAAGGGAAAGGCTTGTTTAGTTGAAAATGCGTCTTTGTTTGCAACACCATGTTTGGTGGCTCAGCCACCAAACATGGTGCTGTAAACCTGTCTTCACCGGATTTTTTTAAAAAATCCGGTGAAGAGCGGCTGTATGCTAAAAAGTAGGACACCCTATCCCCCGACCTCGAAGCTTCCCGCCCGACCCTATCGGGAAGGCAAAAGTAACGCCTCCAATATAGTACCAGTCTACCTGATCACCTCCTCTTCGATACACGAGGTCGCGATCGGGATTGAAAAGCAGCGGCCTGCTGATACGGGCAGCCAGGGCGCCATTGCCGTTGAGTATGTCTGAATAGCGTACAACAGCGCCGCTTACATCATCGAGATGGTCTGTAAACAGGCGACGACCGCCCAGTTCCAGCGTAATCGTCATCTGCCGGCGATACTGAAAACGTATCCCCAAACCCAGCGGTAGCTGCCACTGGGTAAGTGCGTAGGGCGCTGCATAGCCGTCCAGCCCCTGCCCCTCCGTACCCAACGGCTGCACGCTTATCCACTGCCCGTCAAATAATACTTCTGGATTGAAGCTAAAGACACCTCCTCCCCCAAATACAAAAGGAGACACCTGCCATCCGCGAGGACTGCCGGCAGTAAACAGCCTGTATTCCGCAGTAAGTGTGAGCTCCGTCACGGCGGTCCGAAAGTTGAACATGCGGCCCTCAAATCCGGTGCGACGCTGATCATCGGCTTCGAGCCCTGTGCGGGACAAGGATGCCCGCAGACTAACTGGCCCACGGGTGTTGAGCCGGTAAAAAAGCCCTAGTGCAGGTCTTATTTCTGTAAAATAAATGCCAAACTCCTTGGGGGAAAGGTCGCCGCTGTAAAAGCCACCGCCCAGCAAAATACCCAGTTCGGCCTGCTGAGCGGCCAGGTGTCCGCCGGATTGAAGTATCCACAAGAAGAGGTATACACGTAGTTTTTTCATGAGATTGTAAAAATAGTAATCTTTTGATCCGGCCACCGGGACATGGCAAGGGTGCTATGGCGCTCATTGACAACTAAATCTGGTAGCCAACCCCTAAAGTGGTCAACCTGTTTGCCTGCCGAATGTTATTCAACAAATAATAAGCCTTACCTTTGTGCCCGTCAGCAGGGCGTGCAAATTTGCACAATTTAGCTGAATTACTATCTTTGGTAATCTACTTATGGCATCAAATAACGATCAAGCGGCAGTTTCTTCAGACAAGCAGGGGGAAGAGACGGCGGTCAAGGGCAAAGCCCGGCTGAGCAAGGCCGGTCTGCAAAAGGCAGGACAGGTATTTCGCTATGTGCTGCCTTTCAAATGGTCCTTCCTGTTGGGCATGTTCTTCCTCGCTGCGGGCAGCTTGTTGTTCCTAGCTATCATGAAGGTGCCCGGTGAGATTTTCAACGTCATCTCCAACAAATCTTCTTATAACCTTTCGCTCAACCAGCTATTTCTGGTGTTGCTGGCTCTTTTAGGTGTGCAGAGTGTCATGTCTTATTTCAGGGTGCAGTTGTTTGCGTTGGTGAGTGAGAAAAGTATGGCGCTGCTGCGCACGGATCTCTATGAGAAACTGATCAGTCTGCCGATCACTTTTTTTGAGGAACGGCGGTCCGGGGAACTGTCAAGTCGACTGACCAATGATGTCACTCAGGTACAGGGAATTTTCAGCATCACGCTGGCTGAATTCATCCGGCAGCTGATTGTGTTGTTGGGGGGCGTGGGCATTATTGTCTTCTCTATGCCCCGGTTGGCCCTCACCATGCTGGCCACCTTTCCCTTGGTGGTGATTGTAGCCATGTACTTCGGCCGCTACATTCGCAAATTGTCGAAAGGTCGGCAAGACGAGCTGGCGCAGTCCAATGTGGTGGTGGAAGAAACGATACAGTCTATACAGACCGTAAAGGCGTACACGAATGAGTGGTTTGAACGCCAGCGCTACGTGAAAAGCCTGACTTCTGCTGTCCGCACTTCGCTGAAAGCCGCGCAGATGCGCGGACTTTTTGCGGCCTTCATTATTTTTGTCATGTTCGGCGCGCTGTTTTTCATCATGTGGCGTGCAGCGCTTATGGTGCAGCAAGGAGAAATGCTGGAGGGTGAGCTGGTCGATTTTGTGGTTTTCACCGGCATCATCGGCGGCTCTATTGCCAGTCTGGGGACATTTTATACTGAAATCGTTGCTGCCGTGGGGGCTACCGAGCGGATTGTCGAGATTCTTCATCTTCCTTCTGAGTTGTCCATAGCACCGGACAGCCAACGCAGGCAAGGTCGTTTGTCGGGAAAGATCAGCTATGAAGGTGTACACTTCTCCTACCCTACCCGTCCAGATGTAGCCGTGCTGAAAGGTATTGATTTCACCATCCAGCCCGGGCAGCGGATCGCACTGGTAGGTGCCAGCGGAAGCGGTAAATCTACCATCGTGTCGCTTTTGCTGCGTTTTTACCCGGTGGAGCGCGGTAGTATCCGTGTGGACGATAAATCCTTGCAGTCGTATGAACTCAATGAGCTTCGCCAAAATATGGCCATAGTGCCGCAGGAGGTACTGTTGTTCGGGGGCACTATCAAAGAGAATATTCGCTACGGTAAACCGGATGCCACAGAGGCTGAAATCGAGGCTGCTGCCAGAAAGGCCAACGCCTGGGAATTTATCGATGGTTTTCCCGAAAAATTCGATACGCTCGTGGGTGAGCGTGGCATAAAACTGAGTGGTGGTCAGCGTCAGCGAATCGCCATCGCCCGGGCGATTCTGAAAGATCCTGCTATCCTGTTGCTGGACGAAGCTACTTCCAGCCTGGATGCAGAGAGTGAAAAGGTGGTACAGGATGCGCTGAATGTGCTCATGGAAGGTCGTACTTCTATTATCGTAGCGCACCGGCTTAGTACTATCCGTGATGTGGATGTGATACACGTGATTGACAAAGGCAAAATCATTGAGTCCGGTACGCACGAACAGCTTTCTGCCATCCCCGATGGCGCTTACAGTTCTTTGCTCAGGCTACAGTTTCAGGAGTCCTGAGTTCCATAAGTTCTGTTCTGTACAACAGCAGCAGCCAAAGTGGAATCAGGAAGTGGGGAAGCCGGTAAATGAATTCGTGCAGCCAGTAGACAAGCATCGTCTCCCAGTCGCTAATCCAGTAGTTGGACCATAGTCGGGCCAGGGTTGTCAGCAAACCCCAGATAACTGTGTACAGCAGCCCCGGCAGCCAGGCGGCTCTCCAGGGTAGCAACAACAGCCCCGCTGCTGCAAAGTCGGCTATGCCGGCGAAGTACAGTAACTGTAAGGCGTCGGCTTGGCCTATTCCCAGTCCGGTCATTACCATGCTCATAAAACTGCCGGGTACAGGATAGTAGCCGGCTGCGTACAAGCCGTGGCAGGCAAAGGTAAGGGCAATGGCTACGCGTGCGGTATAGTGTATGGCGCCGGAGATATATCCCTTTCGCAACGTCCAGAGTAGCAGGAAGACGGTCCCGAATTGCAGGCTGTATTCAAAGAATTGGCCGAGGTGCATAAATTTTTCTTTGGTGTACAGCAGGGCCAAAAAAATGAGTATCAATCCCCCCGCGGCCAGCAGCAGTTGCCTGATTTTTCGACCTGCGAGCGGGAGCCAGCTGACAACGGCTGCGACAGCCAGAAAGCAGCCCATACACTGCACCGCCGTTGCAATCGCATTATCCACAGCCGCAGAGCTCACCCAGTCGCTCCAGGCAATATGCAAAGGCCAACCGCTGATGAGCGGTCGCATAAGCTCTTCATCCCACAGCCACGAGCGAATGGGTATATCCCAATACAGCATCTGCCAGGCCCTGCCCGCAAAAACGGCGCTGCTGGCAAGGCGCAACAGAAAAGAATACGAAATAGCTGTGTTTTCCTGCATACGCAGCATTTGCTTAGATTTACACAATATTTCTACGCTATGGCCATCATACTCCTGTATACGACTCATCCCGATGAGGCTTGCGCGCGCCGTATCGGTCAGTCATTACTGGCAGATAAGCTTATCGCCTGTGCCAACTATTTTCCCATGAACAGCGAATACCGCTGGCTAGGGCAGCTGGCCAGTGAGCAAGAATGGGTTGCCGTCTATAAGACAACCAAACAACTGGCAGATCAGGCGAGCAAACACATTGAAGCTTTGCATCCCTATGAAATCCCCTGCATTCTGCAGCTCACTGTAACTGCCAATGAAGCTTATGCACAGTGGATTTATGCCGCAACAGACAGCCCGGCAGACTGAGGATCGCTCGTGTGCCCGGTATTTGTAGCGGAGGCAAAAATTTCCGGGCTACAGCTCGCTTATTCTCGTAAGCATCGTCCTGATCATGTCTTCGACCAATTGCTGCGGATCGCTGCTAAACTGCCCTTTTCTGCGACCGGCGAGTATGACGTTGCAGGAAAGAGCGGCATGACCCATCAACTGGGCCAGACCGTAGATAGCAGAGGTCTCCATTTCTAAGTTCGTGACTTTGAACTCACCAAAGCTAAAGTTAGCTAGTTTGTGCATATCGGTAGCGGCCAGTCGGCCAGCCACCCGCAGCTGCCTCCCCTGAGGAGCATAAAAGCCGGGTGCCGTCAGCGTAATGCCCTGCCGGTCTGCTGCTGCCAAGGCGCGCAGTAGCGATTCGTCGGCCTGTGTTGCATAGGGCGCATGCGCGTTCACGGGCAGTGGAAGCTGCTCCTGTTCGACAAAGTGCCGGAAGCCTTGCAGCATGGCCGCAGCATCCTCGGTGGGTTGCCATCGGTAGTAGCTCATCAGGTTATCAAGACCGAGTCCAAAGGCCGAAAATACAAGATCGCCGACCTCAATATCAGGCTGCAGGCTCCCGGAGGTACCCAGCCGGATAAAATGAAGGCGGCGGTGAGCAGGTCGTACAATTCGCTGCTGCAGGTCGATGTTGGCCAGCGCATCAAGCTCATTGAGGACGATGTCAATGTTGTCAGGGCCTATACCCGTAGATATGACGGTTATACGCTTAGTGCCTAGTTCGCCCGTATGGGTGACAAACTCCCGCTTCTGCACGCGGGTATCTATTCGGTCAAAATGCCTGCTCACGGCTTCTACCCTGTCAGGATCGCCTACTGTAATGACCCAGTCAGCCAACTGCTCAGGCTGCAGGTGAAGGTGATAAATACTTCCATCGGGATTGACCACCA
>JAUMBM010000060.1:0-2327 GCA_032115735.1 Saprospiraceae bacterium | reverse complement strand
CGCTGAAAGGCGCCGTTCGCGATCTGGGGGTACAACGGATCATTTCTTCCAGGACAGAGCACCACTGTGTTCTGCACTCCCTCGACTATCTGCAGCAACAACAGGCTGTTCAGATCGATTACCTGCCCCTGGACGCTCAGGGTTATCCCGATCTGGAGCAATTGCGCGACTGGCTGGCTACTGACAGCCGTACCACACTGGTTTCGCTCATGCATGCCAACAACGAGACCGGTACCCGAATCGATCTGGCTGCCGTAGCCGCGCTGTGTACTGACTACCAAGCCTTTTTTCACACCGACACCGTACAGACCATAGGCTACTACCCCCTTGATTTACAGAAAATTAAAATTAATTTTCTCAGCGGCTCTGCCCACAAATTTCACGGCCCCAAGGGGGTTGGCTTCATCTACATCAATCAGGAAGTAAGCCTGCGTCCCTTTATTGACGGAGGCTCTCAGGAGCGGAATATGCGCGGGGGAACCGAAAATTTATACGGTATCCTGGGGCTGGCCCATGCACTGGAGGTGGCTTGTCAGGAAATGGAAATCCGCAGCCACCACATACGCTCACTGCGCGACCAGCTCAAAGCCGGGCTGCTGGCGCAGATACCGGGTGTTACTTTCAACGGCGACCCGGACAACGGGCATTACAAGATACTGAGTGCCTCTTTCCCGCCTTCCGAAAAAGCTGATTTGCTGCTTTTTAACCTTGATATTGCCGGGCTCAGTGTCAGCGGCGGAAGCGCCTGCAGCTCGGGTGCTGATGCAGGCTCTCACGTGATTGCTGCACTGGCAGGGGATCCTGACAGGAAAACGATTCGGTTTTCTTTCAGCCATCTCAACACGGCCGAGGAGGTAGAATTTGCTTTGGGCTGCCTGAAAAACAGCCTGCTGCCCAAAGGTTGATCATATTCCTCAAAACAACGATCCATGCAACAAACGCTGGCACAATTTGATGCTATCATAGAGAATTGCAGGCAAATCCTGCTGGCTAAGCAACTGGATTACGGCACCTCCTGGCGCATCCTCCGCCCCAGTTCACTGACTGACCAGCTCTACATCAAGGCCAAACGCATACGGGCTATCGAGGAGAAGGGGAAGCAACTCGTGGATGACCCGGTAGATGGCGAGTACATGGGCCTCGTCAATTACAGTATCCTGGCCATTATACAACGGACGCTGCCCCCGGACACCCCACTCGAGCTGCCGGCCGAAGAGGTCGCGGCCTACTATGATGCGCAGGTGGCCATTGCCCGGGCGCTGCTGGAGAAAAAAAACCACGACTATGGTGAAGTGTGGCGCGAAATGCGCCTCAGCTCCATCACCGACCTTATCCTCGCCAAACTACTGCGAATCAAACAGATTGAAGACAATGAAGGCCTCACACGGCTGTCAGAAGGCGTTGAAGCCAACTACTACGACATCATAAATTACGCTATCTTTGCACTCATTAAGCTTCAGGAGACCACAAAACACTAAATGAGCAAGCTATGACGCTGACGAAATTACTCTTGATTGTTGCGGCCATCTCGCTGGTCATCACAGCACTCATCAAGTGGCTGAGCAACAGGATCAACAGCCTGCCTGTTAGTTATTTACAAAACTTCGCAGGCGTCCTCTTCATCATCTCCGGCTGGGTAAAAGCCATAGACCCCATGGGGACAGCCTTCAAAATGGAGCAGTATTTTGCCGAGTTTGAGAGTACTTTTGGCGGCACCTGGTTGTCTTTTATGGCACCCATGTTCCCCTGGCTGTCCGACAACTACGCTGTCGAGTTTGCTGTGGGTATGATTGTCTTCGAGCTCGTGCTCGGTCTTATGCTCATCATAGGTGCATTTCCCCGGTTTACGGCCTGGGCCTTCCTGCTGCTGGTCGTATTTTTCACCTTCCTCACGGGCTTCACCTACCTGACAGGCTACGTACCGCAAGGGGTCAATTTCTTCGACTTTGGACAGTGGGGGCCTTATGTAGAGACCAACATGAAAGTCACGGATTGCGGTTGCTTTGGCGACTTCATCAAATTAAAACCCTTTGTATCCTTCCTGAAGGACGTGGGCTTGTTGCTGCCAGGCGTACTGTTTGTCCTGTATGCCAACCGCATGCATCAACTCGGCGGTGCCTCCCTTCGATCAGGCCTGATAGTTGCCGGCACCCTGGCAAGCCTTATCTACTGCTTCAGCAACTATGTGTGGGATCTTCCCCACATTGATTTCCGCCCTTTCAAGATAGGCGTAAACATTGCTGAACGAAAAGCGGCCGAAACAGAAGCTGCCTCTGCTGCCCAGGTGATTGCTTACCGCATGACCCATAAAACAGACAAACGAGTAG
>JAUMBM010000059.1:0-2524 GCA_032115735.1 Saprospiraceae bacterium | reverse complement strand
GTATCAATGGTTGTGGCCAAGGGCGAAGGATCTGTCAGCATACCTGCTGCAGACTGCAGACAGTTGCGGGCATCTGATACCTCTACATGGTAGGTACCCTGTGGGACTTGAGCGAGTATGTTGGTTGTTTGCCCCGTATTCCAGCTATAGGTATAGGGGGCTGTCCCACCGCTTGCACTGGCAGTGAGTTGACCGGTATTGTCACCCGGACAGGCGGGGTTCTTACCAACGACAGAAAGCTGCAGGGGCGGGGGCTCCTCAAGTTCAAAAGATTCAATGGTCGTGCAGGCACCGTTGGTGATGGTTACCTGATAGTTGCCTGCCGGCAGACTATCGATACAGGCTGTCGTTTTACCGTTGCTCCACAGGTAGCTAAGGTTGCTGCTACCACTCACATTGAGGCAAATACGACCGTTGCCTGCTCCATGGCAGTCGGGGGGCGTGATGTCGGGTTCGGCCAGTAGAAATCCGGGCCCTTGGATGCGTATGCCCCGTAGTCGCACGGAACAGTCCGTAGACAAGGCGTCTGTAATGGTAATGCGGTAGGAGCCCTGCCGCAGGCCATTGAGCCTGAGGGTGTCTTCCGTAAAAATACCCGTCCCGCTCTCTCCGTTGGCACTTGACCAGCTATAGCTGAAGGGAGGAAATCCGTTGAGGGGGACGGCCAGGAGACTGCCGTCGGTTCCGTTACAGGCGCTGACAGCCTGCGTGAAAACCCTTACTGAATCGATGCTATTGGTGGTAAGCACGCTGGCTGCGGCACTGTTTTGGCAGCCTTCGCTATCGGTGACGGTAAGGCTGTATTGAGTTGTTTGTCCAATAGTAGCCGCTGTTACTGTTTTGGTCGCCCCCATGCTTCCATCGTCCCACAGATAGTCGTAGGGTTCTGCGCTCCCCGCTGCACTTGCTTCCAGCACTACAGAAGCCTGTCGGCAAAGTGAGAAGGAATCGGCCGGACTAAAGGAGATAACGGGCAGTGGTTTCAGGTCTATGGTTGCAAAACCTGACTGCTGACAACCCTGATGATTGGTCATCAGGAGGTAAAAAATACTATCCCTGTCGGCTGTTATAGCTGTATTATCGGCCAGCCGGTTATTGGCGGTAGCAGGCAGGGCAGTGTGCCAGCTGCTGACCGTACCTCCGCTCAGGTTGTTATCGTTGACGGCGATGTCGTCAGGCCGGTAAGTGTCTCCCGGACATACAGCTATACCTGCTGTTGCAGGCCTTGGCGCAGGATTGACGACAATAGTTGCTTCCGTTCGTAGCCTGGAAGCACAGTTGAAATTCGTTTGTTCGGCATAGAAGCGGTATACTTGCGGAAAGGGGGTCTCATTGGGGGGCAGGACAGGCGAAATACAGTCTGCAAAATCCAGATAGCTTTCGAATCCTTCGGCTTCGCTATACCATACAATGAACGCATCGGGCAGCGGTACTGCACAAAGCAGGGGCAGCTCTCCGCTGCAGATGGTATCAGAGGTGACTATCGGTGAGGGTAGAAAGATATCATCATCCACTACGGCACTGTTACAATTTTCATCAATACCATTACAAGGGATTTCGGGCGCAGCGGGGTTAATGCCGGCTCCGTTCAGGGGGTGGTCGTTGCAGTCGAGCTTGTTGGCAGAAAATCCTGCCGGAGGTGCTCCCAGACAGCTGAGAATACCTGCGTCCCCGGCACGGCCATAGCCGTCGCCGTCAGCATCGACATAAAAACGTTGGTCAGGATAGCCCAGATAATGGGATCCGTGGATGACGATATTGTCAATGGCGATATCGCCATAGATGCCGTTGCCTTTGCGGCCGACAAAGCGGAACTGCAGCAATTGTCCGTCGTTGTAAGCTGCTAAATCAATATAGGCTTTGCGCCATTGATTGCCCTGATTGCCGGCCCGCTGCCAAAGCGTCGTCCAGCTAAATCCGCCGTCGGCAGATACCTGCAGCGCCAGCTGGCCTATATTGATGCCGGACATATGGAAATTAAACGATAAGTGGCAGCGATCAGATCCTCGTTTATCCAGTTGGTAGCAGCCCGACAGTAGCCAGGCTGTAGAGCCCTGTGCGCAGGCAGATCCGTTGGCTTCGATATACACGTACTTGCCATTGCCGCCAACGTCGGCCGAAGGGCCCGTCAGAGGAGCACTGGGGGTCGGGCCGCTGTAAGCAATCCAGTCAAGCTGATCACCCTGCTGCACATTGCGCCAGGGGCCGTCATCCTGTGTGCAGGAAGCTGTACAGACGGGCGCACAGACCGGCCATTGGTCAAATTTTTCTACCGAGCTGGTCGGCGGCGGCTGGCACAGGGTGGAAAAGCGCAGCCCGCAGGTGTTATCCGAATAGCTGTCAGTCTGGGGGCAGTAGCGGCGGGCATAGGCGTCGAAGGAGGTCTCCGCGGCAAGACCCTGCAGTAACAGTCCGCTGCACACATCTTCAAATACATACACACTTCCGCCAGCACCGGCACTGGCGCCGCTACCAGGCGTAAAACCCGGCGGGCCGAGCTCTATAAGCACATCACCACAAGCAT
>JAUMBM010000058.1:0-2588 GCA_032115735.1 Saprospiraceae bacterium | reverse complement strand
ACGGCCAGCACTGGCTGAATGAGGAAGCTGCTGATGGCTATGTGGCTACGCCTTATTTTAGCCACAACTGCCTGCTGCAACTCGAAACACCCCCGGCTGCGCCTGCGGCGGCAGCCAAGCAGCCCAACGCGGCTGCAACACGCACAAAGCAGCCGGCAGCTAAGGCTGCGCCGGCTGCAGCAGTAGCGGATGACCTGACGCGTATCAAAGGGGTGGATGCCCGGGTCGCAGCCACTTTGGCAGCAGCTGGTATCGATTCGTTTGATGCACTGGCTAAAGCCAAGCCGGCAGCACTCAAGGCTGCATTGACGGCAGCGGGTCTGGATGTTAAGGCGCTTGACCCGGCTAGCTGGACAAAGCAGGCTAAACAGCTTGTGGCAGGGGCGTAAAATCTCGAACACACGCTTAAAAATGCGGCGGCATGGGCGGCTTATTGCCGGCCCCTGCGCCGCTTTTTGTTGGCCCGCCGGCCTTCGGCGGCTGCCCCTGGCCAAGGCCATCCTTTTTCAGCAACCTCCGCGTTTTACCGGCCAAAATCCGTTTTTTTGCCTAAATTGCCCTCTCGTAGTGTAAATGCGTATCGCCATGGTCAAGCAATTTTCTCTGTTCTCCGATTTTGATATCTCCCTCTTTAAGGCAGGCAAACATTTTCGCCTGTACGAGAAACTCGGCAGCCACAGCGTCGAAGTCGATGGTGTGTGGGGCTATGTGTTCGCCGTCTGGGCACCCAATGCCAAGGCGGTTTCGGTCATCGGTAATTTCAACGGCTGGAACCATGCCACGCATGCGCTCATGCCTCGCTGGGATGGCTCCGGTGTATGGGAGGGATTCATCCCGGACATCAAAAAGGGAGAACTCTACAAATATGCTATCCATGCCCGCGATGGTCGGCGGCTCGAAAAAACAGATCCTTTTGCAAAGTTTTGTGAAATCCCGCCCAATACGGCTTCCATCACCTGGGATGAATACTACGACTGGCAGGACTGGCAGTGGATGGACAATCGGAAGAATATTAACGGACTAGATAAGCCCTTCTCAGTCTATGAGGTGCATCTGGGGTCCTGGAAAAAAAAGGAGGGAGGGCTGGCTTCGCTGACTTATCGCGAGCTGGCAACAGAGTTGGTGGACTATGTGAAGGAAATGGGATTCACGCATGTCGAGCTGCTTCCGGTCATGGAGCATCCTTATTTCCCAAGCTGGGGCTACCAGATTACAGGCTATTTTGCACCTACCAGCCGCTTTGGCCTGCCCGAAGATTTCAAGTTTTTGGTCGACAGTCTGCACCAGGCGGGTATCGGCCTGATACTCGACTGGGTGCCCAGCCATTTCCCCAATGATGCACACGGCCTCGCAGATTTCGATGGCACGCATCTCTATGACCATGCCGATCCCCGCCAGGGTTTTCACCCCGACTGGAAGAGCTGCATCTTCAATTATGGGCGCAATGAGGTGAGGTCATTCTTGATATCCAACGCTTTATACTGGCTGGATAAGTACCACATCGACGGACTCCGGGTGGATGCAGTGGCCTCCATGCTCTACCTCGATTACAGCCGCAAAGAAGGGGAGTGGATCCCCAATCGCTTCGGAGGCAATGAAAATCTCGAGGCCATTGCCTTTCTGCGCGAGTTCAATGAAACGGTATATACCAATTTCCCCGATACAATCACCATCGCAGAGGAATCAACCGCCTGGAGTGGTGTCTCCAGGCCTGTGCATGCAGGCGGGCTGGGATTTGGCCAAAAATGGATGATGGGCTGGATGCACGATACGCTCAACTATTTTAAAAATGACCCCATCAACAGAAAGTATCACCACAATGCCATCACATTCAGTATCGTATACGCATTTACCGAGAATTTCATGCTGCCGCTCTCGCATGATGAGGTTGTCCACGGTAAAGGGCCGCTGATCGATAGAATGCCCGGTGACCCGTGGCAGCGTATGGCCAATATGCGCTTGCTCTACGGCTATATGTTCACGCATCCTGGTACCAAGCTGCTGTTCATGGGCGGGGAAATTGGACAGACTACCGAGTGGAGCATCGAGAGGGGCATCGAGTGGGGCTTGCTCTCTCAGGCACCGCACCAACAGTTACAGGCGTGGGTAAAACAGCTGAATGCATTCTACCGCAGTCAGGCCGCCTTGTTCGGACAGCAGTTTATCCATGGCGGATTCAGCTGGATTGATCTCGGAGATTGGACAAACAGCGTGCTTTCCTATGTACGCAGAGGTGCCGATACGAATGATTTTCTGATCGTCGTCTGCAACTTTACGCCTGTGGTACGCTATGGCTATCGCATCGGCCTTCCTGAAGAGGGAATGTACACAGAAATTCTCAACAGCGATGACGCCATCTTCGGAGGCTCAGGGATCTCTAACGGTAAGGATCCGCTGCCCAGCCAGCCGGTTTTCTGTCACAACCAGAACCAAAGCCTCGAATTTGCGCTGCCGCCGCTGGCTGTCGTCGTTTTCCAAAAGACCGGAGCGCTGCAGAAGGTGAAAAAGACTGCCAAATCAACAGCGAAAAGTAGTCGCAAAAAAGATACAACAGCTGCAGACAATGCCTGATCGGGTGCGTCAGTAAG
>JAUMBM010000057.1:0-4634 GCA_032115735.1 Saprospiraceae bacterium | reverse complement strand
ACTCTATCAAGTTCATGAAAGCCGTAAATAAACTACCGATGAGCGCACCGGCAGACGCACCGCCAACATTCGTACCATTTTCTCCAAACAGGAAGATAAGACCAATCAGGCTGAGGATGATGATGTGACCTGCCGAAATGTTGGCGAAGAGACGCATCATGAGCGAGAATGGCTTAATCACCAAACCCAGTGCCTCTACAGGGGTAAGAATTATCTTTACCCAGGCAGGGATGCCCGGCATCCACAAGATATGCTCCCAGTAGTGCTTATTGCCGTTGAGGTTAGTCACAAAGAAAGTGAACACCGCCAAGGTCAGTGTTACACCAAGGTTGCCTGTCACGTTGGCTCCGCCCGGGAAGAACGGAATCAACCCCAACAGATTGCAAAAGAGAATGAAAAAGAACAGAGACATAATGAAGGGCTGGAAGCGCTCGTAATGCTTCTCACCAATCATCGGGCGGGATACCTCATCGCGAATGAATACAAACATGACCTCCATCAGCGACTGAAGACCGCTGGGTGCCTTACCTGCATTGCGCTTATACGATTTAGCCACTGTCAGCCAAATGATAAACAACAACAAGGTAGCCAACAACATGGTCGCTACATTCTTGGTGATGGAAAAATCATAGAAGGACGTGATACCACCTCCCAGCAAGCCACCGTCGAGTGTGCTTGGCTTATCCAGCTTGTACAATGCACCCTGATAGCTGGCAAAGTAGACATCTACCGCCTTCTTCTTGCTACCAGACTCGATACTGTCAACCTTGTGCACGATACCATCGATAGCAACTTTGCCAAGCGGGAACGAAGCATCACCAATCCGGTTGACACGGCCGTGGTTGATCACATAGCGGTCAACAGCTGCGTGACCATGGTCGAACATACTCGCCATGCCAATCATCCAGCCATGATCCGGAGCATACAAAAAGCAAGGAAGCGGCAGGTGAACACCTTTCCACACGTGGTACTCATTGGCATCGGCAATGTGATTCATAACCGTACCCACAGGATCGTAAGCACCCTCGTCACCATGGCTGTCATGACCAGCTGCCTGAGCGTGGTCGTGACTGTGACCTGCATGATCTGAATGATCGTGATTGTGACCATCCTGTGAAATCAGGAACGTCGGCGCCATCAACATCGCCACACAGAAAACTACAATCTGGTATATTACTTTCACAGCTTCCTCTTTATGCGTTTCCAAAATCCGACGCAAAGGTAGCTACTTTCGCTCGTTAATAAAAAGGCGAACTGCTTTTTTTTGCGCAATTAGGAAGCTTGAATAACAATAAGTTAGGTCGACAAATCCACCGTCTTTTGCACAACTGTTTAGTTTTGTGTCCTGATTTCAAAAATATATTCTGAAATCAGCCTGTAAAGTAAAATTTACTGCCGAACAATCCGCGAATACTGGATTTCCTGTACCTGACAGCCCGGCACAAATTGCCGTGACCTTTTTGCATTTTTTCCGGCAAAATGCAGCCCTGCTTTTGGCATCCTGTCCCCAATTGCAGCTGAGCGCCTTTTTCAGGTTATCAGAATATCCCTATCTTTATGAATTCATTGCAACCAACAACACAGCAACACATGGAAGTGGTACTTTATCAGCAGCAAGGCGCCGTTGCGTGGATAACACTCAACAGGCCTGAAAAATTCAACAGCTTCACCCGCGCACTGGCACTTGAGCTCCAGCAAGCGCTTGACCGCTGCCGCGAGGACGATACCGTCAGAGCTGTCTGCATTACAGGTGCCGGCCGGGCGTTCTGCGCCGGTCAGGATCTGGCAGAAGTACTCACCCTCGACGACAACGGCCTGTCTACCATTTTGCTGGAGCAACTCAATCCGGTTATCGAAAAAATCACGGCCCTCGAAAAGCCCGTCGTTTGCGCTGTCAACGGCGTCGCAGCAGGCGCAGGCGCCAATGTAGCGCTGGCCTGTGACATCACCCTGGCGGCCGAATCAGCCGCTTTCATCCAGGCATTCAGCAAAATTGGCCTCATCCCTGACAGCGGAGGGACCTTCACACTGCCCCGGCTCATAGGCCTGCAGCGCGCAACCGCCCTCATGATGCTGGGAGATAAGATTTCCGCCCCCGAAGCACAGCAAATGGGCATGATCTACAAGGTATTTCCCGATGGCGAACTCGTCACAGCTGCTCTGTCGCTCTGCGAGCGCCTGGCAGCCATGCCCACCCGCGCTCTCGCGCTTACCAAAAAAGCCCTGCAGCTCTCTGCCGGCAACACACTGAGCGAGCAATTGGCTGCTGAAGAAATGCTGCAATCCATTGCCGGCCGGACGGCCGACTACAAAGAAGGCGTGAAGGCCTTTGTAGAAAAGCGAAGCCCTGTATTTACGGGTAAGTAGATGCCTGCCCGGGCGGCCCGGGTGCGGCCGGGAGCGCGCCGCAAAGGCCCATTTTCGCTTTTCCCCAAAAAGCAAAAATGGGCCTTTGCGGGCTGCGCCCGGTATTTACATAAAATTCACGCACACTTAAACTTCTTTTGTGGCCACAAGCCACAAAACACCGTTATGTTTGCGGAAAATTACGCAAAAACAAAACAAGATTTCGGTCTTCAACAGAGAGTAACTATTAGTTATTCAAACCATTAGCCCCGGATTCAGGTTTGTCATATCGTAATTGAAGCAATATAATGTTTGCACAAGTATTTGCAAGCATGTAACTTTGTCTCCTGTTTTATGTTTAACGGCCATGATAAGTAACCATTTTCAACAGACCGGTCTTCCATCTCCGTGCAGCCGACGCGCGTCTTTCCCGCGCCCGTAGGGGCGATACTTATCATATTATCCTCCGGGGAGGTTTGTGTATGTACCACGCATGTCCTCCTTTCTGCCGGCCCGACGGCCACCTTTCTTTACTTCATTTTTGATTCACCCGGTCATCAAAAGACCATCGCTTGTCTGGTAGCACTATGCAGATCAACATTGAAGTTACCAATGCCTCACACGCTGACTATGCGGAAGCAATCTGCCGGCTTATGGCGGAATCAGCCAAAGCAAGAGGTACCGGGATTGCGGAGCGCGACCCCGCCTATGTGAGGAAAAAAATCACCGATGGCAATGCTGTCATCGCTTTTGTCAACGGTGAACTTGGCGGTTTTTGCTACATTGAAACCTGGAGTCACGGCCAGTACGTGGCCAATTCGGGGCTCATCGTTGCTCCTGCCTTCCGGAAACTGGGACTTGCCAAATCTATTAAACAACAGATTTTCAAGCTTTCCCGGGACAAATACCCCAGTGCGCGCATATTTGGCATCACCACCAGCCTTCCTGTGATGCGCATCAATACCGCCCTGGGATATGTACCCGTAACTTTTTCGGAGCTCACGCAGGACGAGGCCTTCTGGCAAGGCTGTCGCTCATGCCCCAACTACGACATTCTGCTGCGCAACGAGCGACGAATGTGCCTGTGTACGGCCATGCTCGCCCCTTCCAAAGAAGAGGAAGAGGCCATGCGCTATGATTTGTCTAATTTGATTGTCAATACATAACCCCAGGCAGTCACCACCTGTCAAGAATATTCGCAGTATGAACAATAACCAAGTCGTGCTCGCCTACAGCGGCGGGCTGGATACCTCTTTCTGTATCAAGTACCTCACCGCCGAGAAAGGGCTGGAAGTACACGCACTCACGGTAGATACCGGCGGCTTCAGCCCGCAGGAGCTAACAGAAATGGAAGCCCGTGCGCTGGCGCTGGGCGCTGCCTCCTTCAAAGTGGCGGATGTAACCCGCTCATTTTATGAAGAATGTCTGCGTTTTCTCATCTACGGCAATACACTGCGCAACCATACCTACCCACTCTCCGTCAGTGCTGAGCGCATGTTTCAGGCGCTTGAAACAGCGCGCTACGCACGCAGCATAGGGGCTGCTGCCCTTGCGCACGGCAGTACGGGTGCCGGCAACGACCAGGTGCGTTTTGACCTCACCTTTGGGTTGCTGGCGCCGGAGATGCGCATCATCACACCCATCCGCGACCTGCGCCTCAGCCGGCAGGAAGAAGTTGACTATCTGGCCCGCTTTGGCTTTGACTGGCCCGAAAAAAAGGGTAAGTACTCCATTAATCAGGGGCTGTGGGGCACCTCTGTGGGCGGTGCTGAGACCCTTCGCTCCCATGGTTATCTGCCCGACGAAGCCTGGCCGGTCCCTGTGAGTGCCCGGGAGCCCCGGAAGCTGCAGCTCCACTTCAGCGAGGGACAGTTTACCGGCTTTGACGGCCAGCAGTTTGATCACCCGGTAGAAGCCATACAAGCACTGGAGGCTGTTGCGGCCCCCTATGGCATTGGCAGGGACATACACGTTGGTGATACTATTATAGGCATCAAAGGCAGAGTTGGCTTTGCTGCTGCTGCCCCGCTGCTCATCATCAAGGCGCACCAACTGCTGGAGAAGCATACACTGGGCAAATGGCAGTTGTACTGGAAAGACCAGCTCGCCACCTGGTATGGAATGATGGTCCACGAGGGTCAGTTTCTGGATCCTGTGCTCCGCAATATGGAAGCGTTTCTGGAAAGCTCTCAGGCGACAGTCTCCGGCGATGTTTTTGTGGAGCTGCACCCGCAGCGTTTTGTCCTTCACGGCATTGAATCTCCTTTTGATCTGCTCGGCGCCGGATT
>JAUMBM010000056.1:0-2015 GCA_032115735.1 Saprospiraceae bacterium | reverse complement strand
CCCCTGATTTCAGCCAGATAGTTGCCGAGTAAAGAAGGCGTATCACTGAGTATGCGTATCATCCGGTAGCTATTTTTTACAAATGTACACTTTTTATGGCGGGCTCAAAAATCGGGACAGGCAACATTGTCAAAAAGAATTGTCCTGAAATGTCTTTTCAAGTAAAAAAAACGATACATTTGCTCAATACACCTCCCATTAAGTTTGTAGTAACACGCTCTCACCATAAATTATGCTTCCATGGCGATAATAACAGGATTAGAACCATTTGAGCCCAGTGTCGATCAACCCTGGGATGAGCGTCGCGTACAACATTTATACCAGCGGATTGGTTTTGGAGCATCTCTCACACAGGTGAGGGAAGGGTTACAGCTCAGCCCTTCGGTATTGGTAGACCAGCTCATCGACAATCTGCTGTCGCTGAGTCCGCCCGACCCACCCGAGTGGGCCACCTGGCAGTGGAGCAACTATGGTAACGATACCGACTTGTATTCTGAGCACAAGCGCGAACTTTCCCGTCGCTGGCTCAGTGACATCCACGGTGGTGACCCCAGAGCCAAGCTGGCGGTCTTCTGGCACAGCCATTTTGCCACGGAAGAGGTTGTCTATGATTGTCCTTCTTTCAAGTGGTCGTACTACAACCTGTTATACAGCCGCTGTCTGGGCAATTTCCGGGCTTTTGTGACAGAGATGGGACTCAATCCTGCTATGCTGATCTACCTCAACGGCAATATTAACGTAGTGGGTCAACCCAATGAAAACTACGCCCGCGAACTAATGGAACTGTTTACCATGGGTGAAGGTAATGGCTATACCCAAAATGATATTGTCGAGGTAGCTCGCGCGCTCACAGGCTGGCGCATCAACCGCTATGCCTGCGACATCACCGTAACCTTTTCTTCCGGCAGACATGATGCGGGCAGTAAGACCATTTTTGGGCAGACGGGCAACTGGGGTTATGGGGATGTGCATGAATTGATATTCACGCAACGCAGCCAACAGGTTGCCAGCTACATCTGCAGCAAAATTTATCGTTACTTCGTCAATGCGACGCCCGACTGGAACGTCATCGGTCAAATGGCACAGACGTTCACGGATAACAATTGGGAGCTTGCTCCTGTATTCAGACAAATCCTTAAAAGTGCTCATTTCTTTGATGAGGCTCAGCTCAATCACCGGATAAAAAGTCCTCTTGAAGCACTTATCGGTCCTTTCCGCTTGCTGGGGATGGATCAGCTTGCGCCACTGACAGAAGATCAGCTCAATACCCTCAACTATTGGTTGTACCTGTCGGGTGAAGAGCTTTTTAATCCCCCTGACGTGGCCGGCTGGCCCGGACAGCGCAGCTGGATGAACGAAAATGCGCTCACCAGCCGCTGGAACTACACAGCCTCGCTGCTCTACGGCACCATCATCAATACCCCTGACAGCCGTGAGCACCTGCGGCAGCTGGCTATACAGCTCGTCGACGGCAATACGGAGGCCAGTGCTGAGGCTGTGGTGGAGGCTGTGGCCCGTTTTCTGCTCAAACGGGATCTGGAAGAAGATCTGCTCGACATAGCCGTTGCCTACTTTAAAGGGGAGGTGCCAGCCAACTACTTTGAAGACGGCACCTGGAATCTCTACTATGAGGAGCTGCCCGACCAGTTGCTGTCACTGTTTTATTACCTCACCCGCCTGCCCGAGTGGCAGCTGGCCTGATCCATTTCCTGTTTGCCAAAAAACGATCGCTATCATGAGCAATCATAAACATCACAACCGCCGGGGTGCCCGCCTGCAGGACGCGCAGGCTCACCAGCATGCACACCGCGTTTTCAGCCGGCGGGATTTCATGCAACTCACAGGACTTACGGCCCTGGGGTCAGCCTTCGGGCTGGCAGGGCACAGTCTGCAGGCTTTTGCGCCTGCGCCCCTGCTGACTGCCCTCAACACAGATCCCTGCAATGACCGCATCCTTCTGCTGGTCAGGCTTAAGGGCGGTAATGACGGGCTCAATACCCTCATCATGCGCGGCA
>JAUMBM010000055.1:0-4448 GCA_032115735.1 Saprospiraceae bacterium | reverse complement strand
TTGCCCTCGTGCAGGGCTGCTACCGGCAGACAGACAAGTGTCCTGCTGCTGCGGGGACGTAGTTGTACCTGTGCAAACATGCCCGTAGCCAATGGCCGCTGTACATTGGGCTGTAGCTGGATTTCGATTTCAAACGAGCCCGTGGCCGGGTCGGCTGCTGCTGCTTTTTCCACAATATGACCCTGGAAAAGCTCGTTGGGCCAGGCATCAAGGATTACCTGCGCGCTGTCGCCCACAGTGAGTCGCGCCCAGTCGCGGTCAGCAACGCCGACGCGCACGATCCAGGGGGTCTTCCCTTGGTTGTCGATGACGAGAACGGGCATCCCGGGGCCTGTAATTTCTCCCTCGTTGCTGAGCTTGCGGAGGATACGACCGGTGTGGGGTGCGCGAATTACAGCATGCTCGCGGTTGAAGCGCGCGATGCGCAAATTTTCATTGGCAACAGCCAGCGCAGTTTCTGCGTTCTGCAGCTGCTCACGCGTACCGGCTTGTTCTTTCTGCAAGTTGCGTATGCGCTCGAGATCCCTGCTTGCTTTGTCAAAGGATTGCTGCGCCATGGCAAGCTGGGCATCTGTTTCGGTAGGATTTAGGGTGGCCAGGAGCTGGCCCTGTCCTACGAGCTGGCCTTCTTTGACTGCCAGGCGGCTTATAATACCGCCTATTTTGAAAGAAAGGCGTGTTTCGGTACCTGAGTAGACGAGGCCGGCCGTGCTTACGGGCTCGCTGAATGCACGGGCACTGACAGCTTCGAGGCTGACAGGCACCCGATTGTCCGGTTGATCGGGCTTGTCTTGTGCGGGCGACTGGCGGCAGGCAGCCGCCAGCAATAGCAATGTGGCAGCAGACAGATGGCGGCGGAGACCTGAGAATGAGAACATGTGGCGGAGTTATTATTGTTGAAAAGCTTGTTCAAGCGCAGCAAGGTTTTTCCAAAGTTCAAAGTCGGCAATGCTGCGCCGCAGCTGTGCCTGCGTAAGCTGTTGGCGTGCGTCAAACCACTCGATATACGAACCGGCCCCTTCGCGATAGGCAACATCGACAAGGGTGAGATAGCGTTCAGCCGCAGTAACGGCCTCCTGTGCAGCCAGCCTGCCAGCCTGTGCGGCACGGGCATCTGCCAACGCAGCAGTTTGCTGGAGAACAATGAGCCCATTGGTTTCCTCCAGTTTGGTCTCCAGTTGCTGACCTTTTAGCCGGGCTATGTCCAGCTGCCGGTGGTTGCGGCCACCCGACCAAAGGGGCCACTCCAGTTGGACACCTCCCAGAACGAGGAAGGCGTCGCTGGTAAAATTATTGAGAAAAGCCTGGGGTCCCATGTCTATAAAAGCGTTGAGGCGCGGTCGGTGGAGCTGACTCGCCTGCTGCACACTCAGCTGGTTGAGGGAGTAGGCTTGTCTGAGCAGCTGCCCCTCGGTGCGTTGGCTGGCATCCGGCTGCCGATGCATCCATTGCTGCCAACTGCTTTCGGGAGAAGGCAAAGTAACCGTGGGAAGTGGCGCATCTGTCGGGTTGTTGAGCAACTGATTGAGTCGTGCGCGCGCCTGCGTGAGGAGCCGCTCACTGCCGATGATATCGGCTTCAATGCCTGCCAGCTCGGTGCGCGCGCGCAGCAGGGGCGCTTCAGTGATGAGATCGTTGCGCAGCAGCAGCTCGCTGCTGCGGTATTGCTCCTGCACGCGTTCGCGCGCAGCTTTGTATATGTTGACCGCCTCCGCGGCTTGCAGGTAGGCAAAAAAAGCCTCCTTAATTTGTGCCTGCAGGGCGCGCTCGAGCTGCCCTATTCTCAGCTCCTGCATACTGAGTTGCTGTCGTGCAGCCTCCCTGCCCAGTCTGAGTTCCGGATTGATGACAGGCATGCTCGTCCGGAGCTTGAGGTCAATAAAATTGTTGGGTGTAAATTGCTCTTCGACATTGTCTATCAATGAGAATGAGGAGCTTTGGGTGAGGTTGTTGAGCGTCGTGTAGACGGGGTTGAGAAGGGTTCCAATGGGCAGGTTGATTGACCTGCCTCCCCAGGCAAGCGTGTAGGTACCCAGAATACCGGCCGAGGGATAGTGCAGCCGATCGGCAATTTCCATCTCTTTCTGCCGTATCGCCAGCTCCGTTCGCTCCTGCCTGATGCCGGGGTTGTTGGTCAGGCCCAGTGAAATCAGGCTGTCGAGCAAGGGGTGCTGAGCCTGCACATCGGCACAGATCACAAGGGAGAAAAGCAAAACGGCAAGGCCTGCGGCAGGGGGCGGAAAAATCCGGCGGTGGTTGATATTCATTGAAAGATAAATTGACTGCAGTGGAAGGTAGTGTTTACAACTTGGTAAGTGTTTCGTTGAAGTAGATGCGGCACATCTCCATGTAATCTCCTTGCGGCAACTGCATGCGGCTGCACACCCGTGTGCGATGCCTGATTTCGAGCGATACCAGGCCATGGACGAAAGACCAACACATGAGCGCAAGCTGAAGAGGATTTTTTCCCGCAAACCGACCCTCTTGCTGACAGGCAATGATGACGTCTACAAGGAATTTGAATGTCCCTTCACCTTCTGTCCACGCTTCATCTTCCTCGAGATAGTTCATAGGCGCATTGAGGATAAACATGAGGTCATACATCTCAGGATGATTCAATCCAAAATCAATGTACACTTTTGACAAAGCCATGAGCTTTTCCAGTGGATCACCCAGCTGCGCGATACGCTGCATCTGTATATGTAATATGCGAAAACCTTCCTCGTGCAGGTGGTGCAATAATTCGTTTTTGTCCTTGAAATACAGGTAGATGGTAGCAGGGCTGTACTCGATTTCCTCAGCGATGTTACGAATGCTGACGGACTCAAAGCCACGTTCTGTGAATAATCGCATGGCCGTCTGCAGAATTAACCGACGCATTTCTTCCTTTTCCCGCTGCTTGCGTTCGGAGATGCCCATAACAATGGTTTTAATGTTAACTATGCAAAGTTAATAAACACTGTTTATTTTAATAATTTTTTCAGATATTTAAGTGAAAGAAGGGTAAAAATTGTTGGTAAGAGATTGAATTGGGTTTTGCGCTTTATCTTTGGGAATTTAGATAATATACGTCATGAGAGTGATTCGATCCATTGTGTGGCTTGGGCTTGCAAGCCTGTTGCTCACTGCCTGTCAGGAAGAAAAAAAACCTGCTGCACCGGCTGATACGCCTCAAAAGGCGGTCAAAATACCTGCTTTTGTGGCAGATTCAGCCTATGCGTATATTGCCAGGCAAGTGGCATTCGGACCGAGAGTGGTCAACACATCGGGTCACAAAGCTTGTCGGGAGTGGCTGGTAAGCCAGTTTAAGGGGTTTGGTGCAACGGTTATTGAGCAGCCGTTTGATGCCAAGGCGTATACCGGAGAAACACTGAAGGGTGTCAATATCATCGCCCAGTTTAATCCCGACCATCCGCGGCGCATTGTGCTGGCGGCACACTGGGATACGCGGCATATAGCCGACAGCCCGATCAGCACGGAGCGCCGCAGTGAACCTATACTGGGTGCGGATGATGGCGGTAGTGGCGTGGGCGTCCTGCTGGAGATTGCGCGTCAGCTGCAGGCCAATCCCATAGATCTGGGGATAGATATTGTACTTTTTGATGCTGAGGACTATGGAGATACAGAATCAGACAATCCCAATTCCTGGGGGTTGGGTTCACAACATTGGTCACGCAATGTACACACAGCTACTAGACCGCAGTACGGTATTTTGCTGGATATGGTAGGTGCACGCAATGCACGTTTTCCTGTTGAAGGGTTTAGTTATCGCTATGCACCCACGCTTGTTGAGCGGGTCTGGAAACTGGCCAGTCAGATGGGATATGGCAACTATTTTGTGCTGGAGGATGGTGGCCCGGTAACCGATGACCATTATTTTGTCAATACCATAGCACAAATACCCATGATAGATATCATCAATCTGCCGCCTTCGTCCGGCAATGGTCGTTTTGGAGACCACTGGCATACGCACAATGATAATATGGACATCATCGATGTGCGTACGTTGCGGGCGGTAGGTCAGGTGGTACTGGCGGTAATCTATCGCGAATCGGGCGGGCAATTTTAACACTATGACCTTGGCGTATGCTTAACTACATAGATGGTCGGTTTACAGCGCCTGTAGCCGGGCAGTACATCGACAATTACCACCCGGCAACCGGCCGGGTGTATGGACAAATTCCTGCATCAACGGCTCCTGATGCCGAGCTGGCCGTCGGCGCTGCCGAACGTGCCTTCCCGTTTTGGTCGGGCCTGACGGCTCAGGAGCGTAGCAGCTGGCTGCTGCGGATTGCAGATGCCATTGAGGCGGAGTTGGAACTTTTTGCCCGCACAGAAAGTGAAGATAATGGCAAGGCGCTCAAATTGGCGCGTACAGTAGATATTCCGCGGGCTGTCAGCAATTTCAGGTTTTTTGCAACGGCTATATTGCACAGCAGCACGGAGGC
>JAUMBM010000054.1:0-9509 GCA_032115735.1 Saprospiraceae bacterium | reverse complement strand
ACCCAGTCGGTAGGGGTAATGCCGTGCCAGTCGGCATGCAGCAAGGGAGCGTAAACAGTCTCCCACGAACCCGGGTTATTTACCAGCGTCATGCCGGCAATGGTGATGCCCCGAAATACATCCAGCGAAAGCAAACGTTGCGCCTTGTCCATACTTTTGCGTTATTTTGAGTGCTATTTAGTGGTCGAAAAAAATGTACGTTACCATGGCCAAAGCCATCAGGCAATACATACCGCAAAGTAAAGTGAACTACCACACAGGTTTCTTTCAGATGCTACGCTTCGCGCGTATCAGGTACGCTTTTACCAAATCTAAAAGATTTTCTCTCTCAGGTTTTCTCTTTTTTCAGTCGCCCGACAACAGCTATGCTGCCTCCGGAAGACAAAAATGCATGAAAAATTCCGCAGTTTTATCTCCGGCTGAAAATCCTGAACGCATTCCTGTCATCGCACCTCAAAACTAATTAATTTACCGAATAAGCAAATCAAATTGTCAATTATATGTCAGTAGTAAAGGAATTTAACGAATATCGGACCCGAATGAATGAGAAAATTCTGGCCGAGGGCAATAAATCGCTGAAGCGCTTTTGGAGTCTGGACCACCAGACGTATCAGGATGGTGCACTGGATACGCGGACGAAAGAATTGCTGGGTCTCGTAGCCAGCATGGTTCTCCGCTGCGACGACTGTATCCGCTACCATTTGGGGACCTGTTTTGAACTAGGCGTCACCAAGGGAGAAATTTTTGACGTCTTCGCAGTTGCCAACCTGGTGGGCGGATCCATTTGCATCCCGCACACCCGGCGCGCCGTAGAGTACTGGGAAGCACTCGAGGCCGAGAAAGAGGCACAGGCGTAGCCAGCAGGAACTCATCGGCCTGACCAGCGCGCCTCAAAGGCCGCAAATCGCCGGTCGAGTTCCTGTATCATGGCCTGTTTCAGGGAGGAATCTTTGATAAAGCTGTAGGTTATGCTGTTGTATACCAGCTTTTTGATATCCTGATATGAAAAAGAAGGATATCGGTATGCAAGCAATACGTATTGCTCACTAAGGTTGGTGCGCAAGACACCTTCGTCATCGGTTGAAATCACCAGAGGAACGCTCTCGTCCCACAGCCATTGTACGGGATGGCGGTTGCCCGCAATACCGAGTATAAATTCGTTACTCGACAGGTTGATTTCGACAGCTACGGAGCGCCTGCGTAAACTGTCGAGCAGCGATAATACGTTGCGTTCGTAGGGCAGGTCGACCCCATGGCCGATGCGGCTGGCGCCTGCGATTTCGACAGCAGCGGTTACGTGCCAGCGCAGGTGCTCGGGCTGTGTAACGCCCAGCGACAGCTCGCCTGCGTGCATGGCAAATTGAACCTCGGGAAATTGCCGCCGCAAAAATCTGAAAAAATGCATATGTAACCAGTAGTCGGCCAAGGCCACCGGGTTGTGTTCGGGGGCAACAATATTGACACCCACGATCAAGTCATCCGTAGATGCCAGATTACAGGCGAGCAGCAAATCGGCAAATACCTGCGGTGCAGGCAGTACGCGCAGCGCAAAGTATTGATAGCGCATGGCGAAGCCGTCTTCATCGATGGCCAGTTCTTCATGGAGCTGCCGCAATCTGTTTGCCTGTCGGGCAGATAATTCCCGCGCACCCGGCTGCAGGCGGGTATATTGTTGCTGTAAAAAAGCATATAGGGCGGCAGTGTCTTTAGCTGCCTGTATGTTGCCGAGCAAGCGCTGCCAGTGGGCGATACTGTCGTTTATGAGTGGCAGGTGAGCCCGTTCCAGCATGGTCTCTATATACAGTACATTGTCATCAACAGCCCGTTGCTTGAGCTCGAGCAAGCCTTCTGCCAGTACGCTGTCTACGATGAAATTGAAACGGGGAAATGAATTAAAAAAATCATCGTAGCTCGCAGTCTGCCCCGGTGAAAAATCCATGGCAGACCAGTGCCGCAACAAAATCCGCTCTGCCTCGTAGTAACCAACAGACTCAATCCATTGCTGCAGGCGAGTCCAGCCGGTCATATCGGTCGGAGCCTGCAGTTGTAATTCAAGACTGGTCGGATGTAAGTAAGCATTGTGCCGGACTGCTGCCCGAAAAAAAGTTTCAGGATAGACGGAGCCACTAAAGTGGTGGTGCAGATCCCCTCCCTTCGGCATATCCTGAAAGAAAGCAGTGAGTGCAGCCGGGTAGTCACGTATATCCTTTAGCCGGCGGGCTGTGCGCCGCTCCTGAGCCTGTAAAGATCCACAGGCGAAGCCGGCTATCCACACAATCAGCAGAATCCATCGAAATGCGGGCTTGTGCAGAGATGCCTTCATGTGTAGGAGGTATGATGATGAGCAATAAAGTAGCGGCTTCAGTTAGCTTTTTCAATCGTGAAATAAGGCTGTATCAGCAGGCCGTTCTTCATACGGGGCTCAAACCAAGTAGACTTGGGAGGGAGGACCTGCCCTGCATCAATGATAGCCTGAAATGTCTGCCAGTCAAGGGGATAAAGGCAGAAGCCTATACTGCCCGGATGGGCTGCGACAGCTTCTTCCAAACCAGCTATACCCTTTGGCCCCTCAATATAGTCAATTTTTTTGTCTGTGCGGACATCTTCTATGCCAAGTATCCTGTGCAGAATGAGGTCATTGAATAAATCCACATCTGTACTCACAGATCGGTCAGGTCGCGTAAACCAGGTAAGATCCCGCCAACTCACCGAAAACCATTCACCGGCCAACAGCATAGTGAGTTCATGTGCTGCCGCAGGCATGGTGGCAGCTGGCAAACGGGTAAGGCTGGCGTATTGGGAAAGCTCAGCCATGAAACTGGCCGGGCTGATACTTTCAAGTGCGTTGTACACGACGCGGTTGAAATTGTGTATCTCAAGAGCATCGGCAGGAAAAAAAGCGCACATCAGATGTTCGTAAGCTGATTGTGCTGCCAGCCCCTGATGCTGCCGGTAAAGGCTGACGGCGCTGCTGAAGCGGTGGTGGCCATCGGCTATGTAAGCATGCTGTAGTCCTTCGGTAAACAATGTCTGGAGGTAGGCGATATCGGCTTCCTGACTCAGGGGGAAAAACCGGTGGGCCTCCTGAAGCTCAGCTACTGCTACTTCCCAGGCGGGCTCGTGCGTAGCCACGTAGGTCTGTAGCCAGTCATCCAGCATCGGGTAGCCCGGATAAGTGAGTAGTATCGGTTTGACAACAGCACCCCGCTCAAGACTAAGTCGTCGCTGTACAGCTTCCTTGCTTTCTATTGTAAGTTCATGTCGCAAAACAAAACCATCCTCGTAATGGGTGACTGGTATGCAGCCAATAATACCCGTCCTTAGCTGTTGTCCCTGTACAATCTGGTAGACGAACAAGGACGATTCCGGGTAAGCCCGGAATAGCTGCTGCTGCTGGAAAGTATGGTAATCAGATTTGACAGCCAGAAAAAAATCATTGTCAGACAGGCCTGCTGCCGCATCTAAATACAAAGCGCGAAATGGTAAAATGGTCATCTGGTAAACAGGCTTGGAAGGTGTAAATTTACGCATTCCTTGCGTAGCAGCCGGAAAAAATATGACCTGCCAAAGCCTGCTGTGCGGAAAGAGCTTGGCAATAAGCGGTTTTTTTATGTCAAAGCAAGGGTGTAATTGTATGATTTGTAGTATTGTATATTGAAAATTGACTGGTGGTTCGACCTGCCCAAAGCAGCTATCCCCTAAAAAGCAGAAAAGTGCAACCCGAGAGCAGCACTTTTCCAGAAAAAACTAAACCCCAGTTATATCGTATATGCCTACCAAGCAGCAGACAGCATATGCATGTATTAATCTCTGCCAAAAATAGCCAGCAGGCGAAGTATTTCAATGTACAGCCATACCAGTGTAATCAGCAGACCCATAGCAAAAAACCACTCCATATAAGCCGGTAAGCCATGCTGTTCCCCTTTTTCGAAGTTGTCAAAATCCAGCAGCAGGTTCAGGGAAGCAATGACCACCACAAACAGGCTCAGCGCAATACTCATCCAGCCGCCACCAGCACCTACAGGTGTTGATATACCCACCCAATTCAGTACTATATTTATGAGGTAGACCAAAGCAATGGCCAATGTAGACATGATTACAATCGACCTGAACTTCTGCGTGACCCGTATGATGCCCATCCGGTAGACGAACAACATGATGAAGAACACCGCCAGGGTGAGGCTGACAGCATGAAAAATAATTCCTTCGAAAGCACCGGCAAAAATAGCGGAGATAGTACCTATAAACAGCCCTTCCAGAACGGCATAAACAGGTGCCGTAATCGGTGACCAGGCAGGTTTGAAAGTTGAAACAAGGGCAAGAACGAAACCTCCTATGGCGCCTACAGGAACGAAGAATGAAAACGGATAGGCAAATGCGAAGAAAGTAAATATCAGAAAGATAACACCTAACACCAAACTCTTGTTAACAGCTCCGGCCACAGTCATCACTTCTGAATGAGCAACAGTACGACCCACCTGAGCAGACCGCGTCATGACGCGATCACTGAACATAGGATTACTAGATTGAATTTTTTTGAACAGTGCCATTGTATGTGGTTTTAAGATTTACATAACGAAATTAAGGCAAGATAATTGCCTGTGCAACAGTCAGACCAGAATTTATCTGATAAATGCCATCAAATGAGGTATGAAAAAAGGCAAAAGTCATATTGCAAAACATTTAACCTGTATTGGCAGGTTAATCGGCTGGAATCAAAATTAAAAATGGGTGTTTATGGATTTTAGCAGCAGCTTGCCGGATGCTCAAAAAAAGATTTCGGCGGCCAGCCGGAAGGTGTTGGCGTGGGCTTCAATGATGCGCGATAGTCTTTCAGCATAGCCTCCCCCCATGCTGATGGCCAGTGGCAGCTGGTAGCGCTGACAGCAGGTCATTACAATGCGGTCTCTTTCTTTGCAGCCGGCCATGCTCATGCTCAGGCGTCCGAGTTTATCATCGGCCAGCACGTCTACACCCGACAGATAAAAAACCATATCGGGCTGAACCTGCTCAAACAAGCGCGGCAGGGTGTTGCGAAGCAGTTGCAGGTAGTGCTGATCCCCCGTCTGGTCAGGGAGGGGCAGGTCGAGATCTGATTGTTCTTTGCGAAGCGGGTAGTTCTTGGCGCCATGCATGCTAAAGGTGAAGACGCGGGGCTCGTGGGCAAATATCTGTGCAGTCCCGTTGCCCTGATGCACATCCAAGTCTACAATCAGGATCTTTTGGCAGATCCCGTGGTGTAAAAGGTAGTTGGCAGCAATGGCGATGTCGTTGAAAACGCAGAATCCCTCGCCGTGGTCGCTAAAGGCATGGTGGGTACCCCCTGCAATATTGAGTGCCACGCCATATTGCCGGGCATACAGCGCGCACTGCAGCGTACCGCCGGCTATGTAGCGGCCACGCTCCACTAGCCGGGGCGTCATGGGAAACCCAATAGCACGAATTTCTTTGGTGCTCAGTTGTTGGGTTCGCAACTTGTGCCAGTAGTCTTCCGTGTGGGTGAGGAGTATGGTATGCTCGTTGACAGGCTCGGGCTGAAAAAAATTGCTCTCACTGGCTGTACCTTCATAGCAGAGCTGCTCAGGAAGCAAATCATACTTGATCATCGGAAATCGATGACCTTCCGGCAGGGGATATCTATAAATAGGCGAAAATGCAATCTTCAGCATGGCAACAGTCAGGCTTGTGGCTTCTGGCAGACAGGCGGCTGCAGGCATGTATGCAGTCTGCGCTATCCCGGTCATTTGGCCACCAATGGCTATACAAAAATCATAAATATCGGGTCAAAACAATAAAAATCTAAACAGCGGGTTACTGCCTATGTTGAAAGACAAAGAAAATTAATAGCTTTGCACCTCAAAATTGATTACTACCATGCGCGTTTTTCAGTTTGTTGCCCTGCTGGCGATTGCTGCCAGCACCCTTGTATGGTCCTGTACCAGCGACAGTAAGGATATCCAGTTTCTATATGATACGACCTGGGAATTTGACGTGCAGAGCATGCGCGACTCATTGGATTTCCCTAAGTTGACTCCTTTCGAACAGGCTGCTTCCATCTCCGGGCTGACCCGTATTGATGGTATGACGCTTCAGTTTCGCAAGGATAGTGTTGTTGTACTTCGGCAGTATGACGGTACGGAAACACTGGGTGGCTGGTTGCTTTCCAAGGATCGCAAGCAGATGACCATCCAGATTTCTAAGGTTGCTGTTGATGCTCAGCAGGTGGTGGAGTTTACACCTGAGCGCATCGTGCTGGCTGCTGATCGCAAGCTGGGTTTCATCTATCCTAAGATTCTGGTGCCTGCCGGCACTATGAAGAAGAAAAAACCTGCCGGCGAGCAGCAGCCTGCTGTTGAGCCGGAGCAGGAGATTCGGAAATAAAAGCATTTCCGGCTACTACATAGCCTCCAATAAAAAAGGCAACAGCAGCGCTGTTGCCTTTTTTATTGGAGGCAGGGTTGCATGTATTTGCTGGCGGCGCTCTACGCCGCCAGCAAATGCACGAACAGAGACAATTTCTACAGCTCTATCAAAGCCCAGTCGCTATCCTTCAGCTGGATGACGCGTGTTTCTTCTGCCCGTCGGTTCACATCACCCTTGAGGTTCTCCAGCCGCAGCACTCCCCTGGGGCATACGGCCGAGCAGATACCGCAGCCCACACAGGAAGACCGCACAATATCCTGGCCTCGCTGCGCATAGTGGCGCACATCGATACCCATTTCACAGTAAGTTGAACAGTTGCCACAGGAGATGCACTGTCCTCCGTTGACAGTAATCCGGAACCTGCTTTTAAAGCGCTGCACCAACCCCAGATAGGCGGCCAGCGGGCAGCCAAAGCGGCACCAGGTTCGGTTGCCCATCAAGGGGTAAAAGCCAGTACCAATGACGCCGGCAAAGGAGGATCCGATGAAGAAACCGTACCAGTTGCGCAGGTCTGCACTGGCCAGATAGAAGACTTCGGCCTCACCCGTAAAATAGGTATACAGTACCGCGGCTGTCATCACCACCGCAAAGACCAGCACGCCATGAATCAGCCAGCGCTCGACCCGCCAGGCGCGCAGGCTTTTGTCGGACAGATGCCGCCAGGGGTCCCCCACCGTTTCGGCCAGTCCGCCGCATCCGCATACCCAGGAGCAGTACCAGCGCTTGCCAAAAAAATAGGTGAGCACAGGTACGCCTATGACGGTGAGCACAATCCCCCATACCAGCATAAACACCCCCAGCCCCCCGCTACTCAGCAGGTATTTGAGGTTGTAGTCGAAAAAAAACGTATAGTTGAGCGGCCATATATTTTTGAAATCATAGTAAGGCTGCTGCAGCCTCACGAGGATTTCGGGGATTAAAAAGGCGAAAGCTGTCTGGAAAAACATGACCGACAGGGTTCTGTACACCTGGTAGCGGTTGTGCCAATATTTGGCAAGCATACGCACGCCCATAACGAGCACTCCCAGGGTGTATAGCAAGCCGTAGAAAAACCAATGGCTGGCGGGCATGCCTGAGATCATGCGGCTGAGTGGATCGACCATGGCTACCCAGGCACCAATATGCTGCGGAGCCCAGTACAGCAGCACGTAGAAGGCGATGAGCAGCAGGCCGGCTACCACCCCCAGCCATCCACTGGTCCGGGGTGAAGCAGATCTGGCACCTTTTGACCCGAAGCGGCGCTCCGGCCACAGAACCAGTCCGATGATGAGCATGAGCAGCCCTGCCGTAATCAGCGGCCACGTCCATTCGTCCTGCATATACACGACGCCATAGGCCAGCAGCCCTGTCACCGACAGGCTCAGCATGCCCGTGCGAAGCCCCCACTGCAAGCCCCTGCTCAGCGATGTGTGGTAGGTATGGTCATTGATGCCGTGCGGGAAGGGTCCAAACATAGGCAAAAAGCATAAGATGCCTCCCAGCACGAGCAGGCCGATACTAAGGGAGAAAAAGAGCCAGGGGGAGTCCCTGACGGGACCAAAAGCCGCAGCAGCGGTGATGCTTAGCAAATAATTTTTTTGCTGCCAGCTTCCCATGCGTACTGTACCGGCTTTCACGTCTTCGGGCAGCGGCCCGCGGGCTTCTTTTTCCAGCCATACGGCTGCCTGCGCAAGCACCTCCCGCAAAGCGGGCACGAAGCTGAAGCTGCTGCCGTATGTTTTTTCCAAAACCCCACCCGCTGCAGCTGCCTGCAGCACAGCTTGCTGGTGGTAGGGATTGTCGAGCTTCAATGTGCGGGCTTGCAGCCGGAAGCGGTCGAGGCCGTTGGCGAGCAGCAGCATCGCCAGGCCGAGTCCGCTGAGGAGGATGCCTGCAGTGCGCAACAGAGACATATTAGTTGTTTTTATACTCATATACGGGTCGCTTACTGTCGGGGCTGGCGCTCATGTGAAAGACCAGCTCTCCGCCTTCAACCAGCGTTTTGTGCGGAAGTTCAAAATGGGTGAGGCGCTTGCCGTTGAAGGTTACTTCTTTCACATATATGTTTTCTTCGCTTTGGTCCAGCGCGCGAATGCGCAGCTGCTGCCCGTTTTCCAGTTCAATGACAGCCTCTTGCACGAGTGGGCTGCCGAGCGCGTAGCGGTCGGAGCCGGGGCAGACGGGGTAAAAACCCAGGGCGCTGAACAGGTACCAGGCTGACATTTGGCCTGCATCGTCATTGCCGCAAAGCCCGTCGCGGCTGTTGGCGTACATGCTGCGCAGGATCATGCGCACCTGCGCCTGCGTTTTTGCGGGCTTGGCAGCCCAGTTGTAGAGGTAGGGAATGTGGTGCCCGGGTTCGTTGCCGTGGACGTAGCTTCCAATGATGCCATCGCGGGTGATGTCTTCGTTTTTTTCGATGTAGCGGTCGGCCAGCGTCATGGTAAAGAGAGAATCGAGCAGCTTGCTGAAGTGCTGCGGCCCCCCCATCAGGCCGATCATTTCAGGTATGCGGTGGGGGACGTACAGGCCGTAGTTCCAGGCATTTCCTTCGATGAAGCCTTGTCCGTGGGTGTCGAGGGGGTCAAACTGTGCCTGAAAGCTGCCGTCGGCCAGTCGGGGGCGCATGAAGGCAGTGGTTGCATCGTATACATTGCGGTATGAGAGGGCCCGTTGGGCGTAGGTTGCGGCTGTGGTGCGATCGCCGGCGAGGTTGGCGAGTTGCGCAATGCACCAGTCGTCGTAGGCGTACTCCAGCGTCTTGGATACGGAGTTGGGGGACAGATCTTCGGCTACATAACCTCGTGTGAGGTAGCTGTCGAGCCCGTCAAAATAGGGTACCTGTGAGGTCTGTACACTGGCATCCAGCGCTTTTCGCAGATCAAAGTTGCCGACGCCCTTGGCGGCAGCGTCGGCGATCACAGACACGGCATGGTAGCCAATCATGCACCAGTTTTCATTGGCGTGATGACTCCAGACGGGCAGCATACCGTGTACACTTTGCGACTGGTGAGCGAGCATGGATTTGATCATGTCGTTGTTGCGCGCAGGTTGCACCAGATTGAACCAAGGGTGTAGCGCCCTGTAGGTATCCCAAAGGGAAAAAA
>JAUMBM010000053.1:0-7143 GCA_032115735.1 Saprospiraceae bacterium | reverse complement strand
CTGTCGCTCACACCAACGGTCAACAGCTGGCAGCACAGCTTCCGGCAGGGCGAGTATTTCGTACTCATTTTTTGTATAGCCTTGGGTATGCAGGCAGATTTCAGTCAGCTGCTCACCGAGGGCTTACCGCTGGCCGCCTTCACCCTGGTCGGCCTCGTGCTGGCCATCTTTTTTCACTACCTGCTGGGCTGGCTGTTCCGCATCGACCGCGACAACATGATGATCGCCACGACAGCCACCATCTACGGCCCGCCCTTCATCCCGCAAATCATCGCCGCCATCGGCAACCGCTCGCTGCTGGCGCCCGGCATCGCTATGGGACTGTTGGGACTCGTGCTGGGCAATTATATCGGCTTCGCCGTTGCCTATTCGCTCCGGGCTTTGTTATTTTAAAAAAACTACCCGCGGCAGCTGCCCGCCTTTAGTGCGGCGGTGTTTTTTTATGGTAAAAAAGCCGCCCGAGCGGCCAGGCAGCTACCCTTTTACCAAAAAGCAGGTATATTAGCTTACAGAAAATAATCTGCAACGATTATGCTTACTACCAAAGATGTGACCTACGCCTACCAACCGCAGCAGCCACTGCATTTTCCTGACCTCCACTGCGAGACAGGTGCCCACTGGCTGCTACTCGGACAGAGCGGCAGCGGCAAAACCACCTTGCTGCACCTGCTGGGCGGCTTGCTCAAGCCCCGCAGCGGCAGCATACGGCTGGGCGATACAGAACTCAGCAAGCTCAATGCTGCTGCACTTGACCAATTCAGGGGCCAACATATAGGCATCGTCTTCCAGCGCCCTCACTTTGTTCCTTCCCTATCGGTCGAAGAAAATTTGTGGCTGGCACAGCACCTGGCAGGCCTGCCTGTAGACAAAAACAGGGCAGAAAACCTGCTCGAGCGGCTCGGTATCGCGCACAAGCACCGCAGTGCTATACAGCAGCTAAGCGTAGGCGAACAGCAACGGGTAGCCATCGCAAGGGCTCTCATCAATCGTCCCAGCCTCATTCTGGCCGATGAGCCCAGCTCAGCACTCGATGACGACAATAGCCAGCGCGTGGTGGCTTTGCTCGAAGAACAGGCGCGGGAAGTCGACGCAACCCTGCTGATCGTCACCCACGATAACCGCCTCAAAGGCCATTTTGCCAATAGTATCGTTTTGGCCCACCAAACTACACAAGCATGAATCTCCTACGCCTCAGCTGGAAAAATCTAACCCACCAGCCTTGGTCAACCGGCCTCAGCCTCGTGCTGGCCGCGCTGGGCGCCGGCCTCATCAGCCTGCTGCTGCAACTCAACCACCAGCTCGATCAGCAGTTTCAACGCAATCTGGCAGGCATCGATCTGGTCGTCGGTGCCAAAGGAAGCCCCCTGCAGCTTATCCTGAGTGGCATGTACCATATCGATGCACCCACCGGCAATATACCCATAGCCGAATCAAAGGCCTTCCTCAACCCACGACATCCCCTTATCAAAAAAGCGGTCCCGCTCTCCCTCGGCGATAGCCACCGCGGCCACCGCATCGTGGGCACTACCTACGATTTTCTGGATCTCTACGAAGCTGAAATCGCACAGGGTAAACGATGGGAGGCACCGCTCGAAGTGGTCGCCGGCGCTGCAGTGGCTGACAAGCTGGGTCTTCGCCTCGGCGATACTTTCAAAAGCTCGCATGGCCTTATTGAAGACGAAGACCTCGTCCATGCAGATGCCGACGCTTTCCGCGTCGTGGGCATCCTCAAACCTACCGGTTCCGTTGCCGATCAGCTGCTGCTCACCAGCAACGAAAGCCTCTGGGTAGTGCACGAACACCATGCCGATCACACTGAGGCCTCTGCACCTGTCGCCCCTGGCACGCAAACAGCAGCAGCTGAGGGAGCATCGGACGGGGCTGCGGACGAGCATACGCACGGCAACGAACATGGGCACGCGGATGAGCACGCGCACGAACACGGTGATGAGAACATACATGCAGACGAGCACGCGCACGAACACGGCGATGAACATGCACATACAGACGAGCACGCGCACGAACATGCCTCGCAAACCTACGCACAACTGTATCCCCCCGGTAAGCCCCTGATGGAGTATACCGATAAAGATATCACCCTCATACTGGTACAGTTTAAGGGTCGAAACGCGCAGACGCTCAATTTTCCTCGCAACATCAATGAAAATACCAACTTACAGGCGGCCGTGCCGGCCATTGAAATCAGTCGCCTTTATGCGACCATGGGCGCCGGCGAACAGACACTGCGCTGGCTGGCGGCGGTCATCATCATCGTCAGCATCTTGAGCATTTTTATCAGCCTGTATGCCAATCTCGACAATCGACGCTATGAGCTGGCACTCATGCGCGTTATGGGGGCCTCCCGCAGCCGGCTCTTCAGCCTGCTGCTGCTCGAGGGCAGCTTGCTGGCATTCATAGGCAGCTTGCTAGGCCTGCTGCTCAGCCATGGCGGACTATCGGTCGTGGCCGATTATTTTTCAGATGCTTACCGCTACGATTTTCAAGCCTGGGCCTTACTGCCTGCCGAACTCCAACTGCTGGGAGGTGCTCTGTTGCTGGGCGTGCTGGCTTCGCTCGTTCCGGCGCTGAGAGCCAGCAGAACGGATATTCATAAGACACTGGCAGAATGAGTTCCCTCAACATCGACATACGCCTGCTGGATACCCCCCTCTCCGTCGAAGCCTGCAACCACTGGGCGGCAGCCGACAGTGCGGGGGGGCTGGTTACTTTCATCGGCAGTGTACGCAACCAAACCGGCGGCCGCCGGGTGGTTCGGCTGGAGTTTGAAGCCTATGCACCTATGGCAGTGCGCGAGATGCAGAAAATTGCTGAACAGGCCTTCGGCCGTTGGCCACTGCTGCGTATGGCAATTCACCACCGAACAGGTGTGCTGCCCATAGGCGACATCGCTGTGGTCATCGCCGTCAGCGCTGCCCATCGGGGACCAGCCTTCGACGCCTGCCAGTATGCAATCGATACACTCAAGCAGACCGTACCTATCTGGAAAAAAGAAATATTTGAAGACGGGGAAGTATGGGTGTCAGCTCACCCTTAGAAGCTTTGCAAAAAGGTATTTGGCGGTCTCTGCCGCCAAATACCTTTTTTACCGTAAATCCTTCCGTACAGCCTGTTACTGATTTTCCACAAGACTCCGTTAATTATGCACAATAACAGTTACGAAAAACACCTTTAAAAACGGTGGGTGTCAACCCTCATTTTCTCCCGACCCACCTTTTATTGTATTTGACTTGAAGACGCTGTTGGTCACTTTACTCAAACCAAACCCACCGGCCATCCCAGTGAGAAATGTAAGCCAAGGAATAAAGAACTTCTCCTTAAAAAAGAGAACCAAAATGGTAATTATCGGTAAAGCAATCAGTGCAACAACCAACGAAATCCTCAATGTCTTCTGATTCATCACAGAAGCATCAATCCTGCGAAGCTCAATCTGCGTTGTCACATCCAGTTTTTTCATGTTCAGTGTATGCGCATTCCTCTCATTTTCTGCAAGAATGCCTAAGACTGCATCCATCTGATCCTTATCCAGCTTGCTGATATCAACAGAACCTCTACTGCCACGTTGCATAGCCATGAACCCAACTTCCTGAATCATAGCCTGAATCTGTGTTTTACTCTCTGAAGGCTGTGGATTAATGCTCTCCAAATGGCGTTCCTTTTCCTTCAAATCGTCCATCGAATCCGCACTATTTGTCACTTACCAGACTGTTTTGGTTTTTGTAATAAAACATTCTGAACGCATCCCCTTTGTTTTCACTGTCAAAGAGATGATTCAGTACAACACGAACCCCACTGTCCATAATATCATTAAAACCACGCAACCTGTCTTCCAGGAAGTAGGTCGCCTTCCGCTCAAGGTAAGAATCAAATATCAGCTGGCTGAACTCCCTGACCTGCTCTTCGGTTAGCTCCTTTGTTTCAGCATACTCTCTAAAGACTTCTGTGAGCAAGCGCAAACCCTCCTCCAGTGCTTCTGTCCTCACATCAGAATAGTCCGGTGCTTCACGCATAAGTTGGGGCTTTTCTATCGTTATCATACAGTCGGCATAGCGAGGAATCCCCCTCACTCCCTTACAAATTTACTGATTTTATTAATAGGGCGCTTGATTTTTTGGAAATACGACTTGCTTTGCAAAGCATTATTGAGCAGCAACACCACTCAATAATGCTTCACAAAGTAAGTGACAACACGATTATTTGCCTTTATTAAAAAATCCACCCAGCATCTTCATACCCATATCGGCTACATCATCGACGATGCTGCCGTCACCATCCTGGTCCAGGAAGCGGGTAACAGTTGCCATCATTGGATTTTGCGCCTGCTGCTGCTGCGCCGTCTGTCCAAGCATACCCACAAGACTGCTGAGGTCGAGTCCCCCTTGGTTTTTTGCCTTCCCGAGAGCACCCATTACCAAGGGCGCCAGCATAGTCATCAGCTGATTTACCTGCTCCCCCTGTAGACCACTCACTTTACTCACCATCTCGACAGCACCGCTCTGACGATTGCCAAGTACATGACCAACGATACCAGCGCCATTGGCAGCCCGCTGCCCTGCACCGGCAGCTTGTCCTGACAATAAACCTGCTATGTCGTCAAGTATACTCCCGTCATGGTCTTTGTCAAGTGCTTTCATGAGTGCCCCTGCCCCCTCGGAACTGCCGGCATTTTTGGCCAGTGCACTGACCAGGGTTGTCACGACACCACTCGCCGCCGTGCTCGTCTGTTCCGGATTGGCGCCCAGCTGCTTACTAAGCTGACCTATCGTTTGCTCATTGAGCAAGGATTGCAATACATTGGAAATATCTGCCATGATGCTATAGTTTGTAAATGATTAAGCGAATTGTACAGCCCGTTGTGAGAAAAAGCAATACACTAGCCGACACGCTGATGCTACTCCACTTTTACCAGCAGCAGCATGCACACAACGAAGCGTTTGCCACTGGCAAAATGAGTTACCTTTGCATGCTTTTTCACATCTTTGAAGACATAGCCAGCACACTACCCGGCTCCATATCCAAAGGCTAAAACCTACAGAATAAGACCGATTGGAAGGTTCGTCGAGAAAATTTCGAACGCCCCCTTACCGCAGTACAGTACTCTGATTACTTCTGACAGTGGCATTCGCACGCAGCGTTCTGATCCAACGCCCCGGTCTGAAGCCCTGAGCTGCAGGCTGCACAGCAACAGGGAGGCAGTGCGCAGCAGACTTTAACTGCACAGGAAGGCAATGAAGGTCTTCAGGGGACAACTGCTGTACCGAGCAAAGTGGCCGAATGGACAAACGCGCTACCTCTTTGAGCGGAGGAAGCGGCAATGTAAAATACCGGAAAACCGCCGCCTCATAATACCGGAGTTCCTGCCCCGCACAAAGTGTATCTACCGGTGAAAAAGAATTCCATGCAGCCAATTGATAGACGGAACAACCCAGTTCTTCTGCCACCTCCGACAATCGCTGCCCCTCCTGCGCCTGACACCAGCCTGCGCGATAAGCATCACCCCCTTCATCCGCCTGTTGGTGCGGCAAAAAGACAGAGGTTACCGGCAGAAAAGGCTCTTCATCCTCTCCCGGATAAAGCTCCAGATAGGTCTTCCAGGCAGGCATGACGCGCTTGGGAAGTACAAGGTAATGCCCGGTCGTGTACCCCGGCAGGTAGCCCTTCTTATAGCCGGGATTCAGCGCTTCGATTTCTTCTATGTCGAGACCCGTAACCTGCGCTATACGATAGAAGCTACAAGGCCTGTAAAGCAACATCGACTCCGTCAGTTGTCGGTCAAGCTCCGGTAATGCAGGCTCCAGGTTATGGTGGACAAAAAATTCGGCCAGATAGGTCGCGGCAATAAAGGTAGGTACGTAGTTGGCTGTCTCCCGCGGCAGGTAGCGACGTATGGTCCAAAAAGTTGACCGACGGCTGCGCCGCATAGCACGCATCACATTGCCTCTACCTGCATTGTAGGCCGCCAATGCCAGCGCCCAATCGCCAAAGTGATTGTACTGACGCCGCAGATAGGCCAGCGCCGCTGCCGTAGCTTTGTTGGGATCAATGCGTTCATCAACATAATCATCTACCCGCAATCCCATTTCCCGGGCGGTAGCCGGCATAAACTGCCACAGCCCCATGGCACCTACGCGCGATACAGCGTCGGGGCGCAGCGCCGATTCAACAATCGGAAGGTACTTCAGCGCCTCCGGCAAACCCGTTGCTCGCAGGTGCTCTTCGAATATCGGCATGAAAACCGTAGCACGACCCAGAATTATGGTGGAGTTGGACCGGTGGTTCATCAGGTAGCGGCGTATGATGCTGCGTACAGCAGGATCAAAGCGATACTCGACAAGATCGTGGTCCAATGACTGTAGACGGAGTTTTACCTCCTCATCAGCAACTTGCATGATGCGGTCAACAGTCAGCTCAAGCTCTTCAGTGCATGTATAGGCGGCTGAGGAGAAAGCCTGAAAGGGCGCTACAACGGCCCATATCAGCACAATCCACAGCCGCAAATGTTTGTATTCGTCTTGCATAATAACCTGCAAAATTGGTACGAAGCGCCAAGATAAGGAAATTTCATTGTGACTTCCTAACTTTCAGCCAATTATTGTACCAAGTTGCCGTTATTTCGGCAATCCCTGCTGGCAGAGCTGCCTGCTAAAAGCCAGCAAATCAGCCTCCCGGAAGGGAGCTGCCATCAATTGTATCCCCATGGGCAACTGGCCCTCAGACAGCTGACTGTGCGGGATAGCGATGGCCGGCAGGCCGGCCAGATTGGCCAATACCGTGAATATATCTGCAAGGTAACTGGCCACCGGATCATCTGCTTTTTGACCTATCTTCCAAGGTGCTGTCGGGGATGCCGGCAAAAAAATGAAGTCGTAGGTTTCTAATATGGCCAGCAACTGTTCGCGGATGAGTCGCCTGACTTTCTGGGCTTTCCCGTAGTAGGCATCGTAGTAACCTGAGCTCAGCACGAAGGAACCAAGCAATATGCGACGCTTAACCTCTGTGCCAAAGCCCTCCGTCCTTGTTTTTTTGTAGGTTTCATCCAGATTTCGCACACCCTGACTCCGATACCCGTAGCGGACACCATCATAGCGCGCCAGATTGGAGGACGCCTCGGCCGTCGTCATTACG
>JAUMBM010000052.1:0-12317 GCA_032115735.1 Saprospiraceae bacterium | reverse complement strand
TTAACCATGACCACGATCTGCAGCAGGGGGTAGCGGATCTCACAGCTATGGAGCAGCTCGGAGCCGCGGAGCTGGCTGCGAGGCTGCCGGAGCTGCAGGAGGCTTCAGCCATTGTGGTGGACGCCAATTGTTCGGAGGAGGCGCTGGCATGGATCGCTGCTCAGCAGTGGTCGGTACCGCTCTACATCGATCCGGTATCAGTGACGCTCTGCAATCGCGTGCTGGGACGCCTTGCAGCTTACCACACCATCAAGGCCAATCGCCGGCAGGCGGAGGCTCTGACGGGACAGATACTGCGGACGAGGGCCGACCTGGAGCGCGTGGCGCGCTCACTGCTCAAGGCGGGTCTACGGCGGGTGTTTATCACGCTGGGCCCGGAAGGTGTTTTTGCCGCCGACTACAACGGCACTCATCTGCTGCCGGCGGCTCAGGGGCCGCTGGTGAGTACTTTGGGCGCCGGCGATGCGTTTATGGCGGGCCTCATCTGGTCGAGTAAGCGCAACTGGCCGATCGAGGACTGCGCCCGCGCCGGGCTCGCGGCAGCTTCGCTGGCGCTGCGCGAAGAGGGTGCTGTAAGCAGTGTGCTCTCCGAACAGCAGCTGCTGGAGCAGCTGCGCAGTCTTTTTTAAAAAAGGGCCGAGCCCACCATTATGTATATGAAAAATATCAGGCAGGAGCTGCCGCTCAGGCTTGCTGAAGAAGTGGCCACAGCGCTGGCCGAAGGCCAGGCTGTCGTAGCGCTGGAGTCAACCATCATCACGCATGGCATGTCTTTCCCGGCCAATGTGGCCATGGCTGTGCGGGTAGAAGAAACCATCCGGGCTGCGGGAGCCGTCCCGGCCACGATCGCTTTGCTCGATGGGCAACTGCGTGCCGGCCTCCCATTGGAAGATATCGAACGGCTGGGAAAAGCCGGACAGGCTGTGGCTAAGGCGAGCGTGCGCGATCTGGGGGCTCTGCTGGCGCGCAGGCTGGCGGGTGCCACGACCGTGGCAGCTACCATGCGTATCGCCCGCCTGGCGGGCATAGGGGTATTCGCTACCGGCGGCATAGGGGGTGTGCACCGCGGGGCAGCGGCAAGCATGGACATCTCTGCCGATCTGCAGGAGCTGGGGCATACGCCGGTGGCAGTCGTGACCGCCGGGGCAAAGGCTATTCTCGATCTGCCGTTGACACTGGAATACCTCGAAACGCTGGGCGTGCCTGTCTATGGGTATCAGACAGACGATTTCCCTGCTTTTTATAGCCGCCGAAGCGGACTGCAGGTCGATTATCGATTTGAGGACGTGGCCGATATGGCGGAGGCCATCCGCGCACACTGGGCGCTGGGTGGCAGCGGACTGGTGGTGGCCAACCCGATACCACAGGCGTACGAACTGCCGATGGAAATCGTGGAACCGGCCATACAGTCGGCTATGGCACTGGCAGCCGATAAGCAGTTGAAGGGGAAGGCGCTCACGCCTTTTTTACTACAGGCACTGGAGCAGCTGACAGCAGGCAGCAGCCTCGCAGCCAACATCGAATTGGTGCTCAACAATGCCCGCCTCGGAGCCTCGCTGGCGCTGGCGCTGCAGGCAAAAACAGCCAGGCAGGAGCGGGCAGTATAAAATCTCTAAGACTCATACCAGCCAATCAGGGGTAATCGTTATAGACGGACGGCAGGCATGTCGCCCGCAGTATTCTCCAAAAATTAGTGCTACCTTTGTGGCCAGAAGTTATCAAAACATGAAGCGACTGACAATTTTTACACTGGTTGCATGGGTGGCAGTGCTCCTGCTGTTACCCGGCAAGACAGCGGCACAGATGAAGGGCTGGGAACTTGGACCCTGGATGGGGGCTGTGACCTACTTCGGGGATCTCAATACCGACTATCGGCTCGACAATCTCAATCTGGCCGGGGGGCTGGCAGCACGCTACAATTTTAATGAGCGCATCGCTTTTCGCCTGAGTGGAAACTATGGTGAGGTGGAAGCTTATGACGCGCAGAGCCGCAATCCTTTTGAGCAGATCCGCAATCTGAGCTTTCAGTCGGTGGTCGTCGATGGGACTGCACAGCTCGAGTTCAACTTCCTGCCATATGATCACGGCATACGCAACCATTTCTTTTCTCCCTACCTGCTGGCCGGGGTTTCTTTTTTTTACTACAACCCTACTGCGGTGCTGGACGGAGAAGTCTACGAGCTACGGACGCTGGGCACGGAGGGGCAGTTTAAAGGAGAGGAGTACTACATTCTCTCGCGGGCATTTACCTACGGCTTCGGCCTTAAGCTGGATATTACCTACGAGTGGAGTGTAGATTTTCATATTGGTGCCCGCTATGCTCGTACTGATTACCTTGACGATGTCAGCAGCGTATACCCTGACCGAAGCGACCTCATCCGGGCACGCGGACCTGTTGCTGCAGCTTTATCCGATCGGTCATTGGCTGTACCGGGTGAGCCTGTCGGGGCTCTCGGCCGCGCCGGTCGGCAGCGGGGCGACGCAGGTCGCAATGATATGTATGTAGTAGCGGGCATCGGATTGATGTACTATTTCGGTGATCTGCGCTGCCCTACCTATGGCGGCCGGAGCAATCGATAATGGGGCAATGGCTTCGCGTCCATGACAACAGCAAGCAATGAAGCGGAAAACGGGCTTGTTTTTTGGATCTTTTAATCCGGTGCATACCGGACACATGATTATCGCCAACTATATGGCAACACAGACAGACCTGCAGGAGGTCTGGCTGGTCGTTAGTCCCCACAATCCGCTGAAAGCCAGGCATACACTCGCGTCCGATTACGATCGCCTGCACTTGGTGCGCCTGGCTGTCGGCGATGCACCCGGGCTGATGGCTTCAGATATAGAATTCAGGTTGCCCAAGCCTTCTTACACGATTGATACCCTTAGCTATCTGCGGGAGAAGTACCCCGAGCGATCGTTTGTGCTTATCATGGGCGCTGATAATCTGGATAGCTTGCCTAAGTGGAAAAATTATGAGGTGCTGCTGCGTGACTATACTATATATGTGTACAATCGACCTGACAGCGGTATGACAGAACTGGCGACTCACCCTTCGGTAACTTTTTTTCAGGCCCCCCTGATGGAGCTGTCCGCTACGTACATACGCAAATGCCTGCGTGAAGGTAAGTCCGTGCAGTATCTCGTGCCGGATGAAGTTTTTCATTATCTTGAAAGGACGAATATCTATCGGGAAGGGTAGGCCAGGGGCTGTAAAATATTTCGCCACCCGGGGCGGCGAAATAAAGTACCTGCAAGCGTAATAAGACGAATTTGAAATATACTAATATGGCATACAGAAAATTAGCGAAACTTTTGCTGTGTGTGCTGACTGTCTGGACAGCAGGTGCGCAGAATCAGCTGCCTATTGGCAGCTGGCGGGCGCATTTTCCTTACCGGATCGGCTACTGGGTTACGCAAAGCGAGTCGGAAATTTTTTATGCCAGTCCGCAGGCGCTATTGGCCATCGATAAGGAGGAGTTGTCTATTCGGCGCATCAGTAAGGTTGATGGCCTGAGCGGGTCGGCCATACGGATGATTCGCTATATTCCCGGCCGCGATGTGCTGGTGGTCGTTTACGAAGATGATGTGATTGACTTGTGGAAAGATGGCGAGGTGCGGACGCTCATTCAGATTCGAAACTTTACCAATTTTACGGGTGACAAAAGTATCCGAGACCTGTTTGTAGGAACCGACGGTCGGCTGTACATCGCTGCAGGCTATGGGGTTTCGGTCGTAGATATCGAACAGCAGCGTTTTCTCTCTACGACTTTCACCGGGATAGGTGTTGAGGGCGTGGCAGTGCATGACGGATATCTGTATGCGGGCACTGAGGAAGGTATGTACCGGGTAGCGCTGACCGAAACAAACATTACGGACTTCGGGCGCTGGGCTTTTGTCGGCGAGCCTTACGGGCTGCCGGCTGACTATGACTGCTCGGCTTTGGGCGTGTATGGAGGTACACTATACATAGGCATTGGTGGGTCACTCTACGTCTGGAACAATGAGCGTGCGGAGCTTTTTTATGCCGAGACGGATCCGGGGCTTCGGCTGGCCTATCTGAGTGCAGAGGGGACTCATTTGCTGGCGGGCTATCGCTGTCTGTCGGGGGGCTGCGGCAATGGCAAGGCTCTCTACTTTACCCGGCAGGGGGATGTCGGCTCGCTGGCAGGCGGCTGCATTGGCCGTACGAATTATGCCGTAGAGGATCAGTACGGGCGTGTGTGGTTTGGTGACGAATGGCGGGACTTTCGCTATGTCAATCAGGTAACCGACGGCTTGTGCCAGTACTTGTCCTTCAACTCGCCTTATTCTGAGCTCAGCTGGGATCTTACCACCTATGAAGACGAACTGTGGGTGGCCACGGGAGCTCTTTCGGCCACCCTTTCAGCCAGAGGGATCGATCACGGTATTGCCGGCCTGATTGACGGGCAGTGGAATATCTTCAACCGTTGGAATACGCGCGCTTTTCAGGGAGTGATCCCGGGCCTCGACCTGTCCTCACAGCGGGAAGATGATCTTTTTGACATTGTGACCATAGCAGTCAGTCCGGTCAATGGCAAAGTGTATGCAGGTTCCTTCTATGAGGGCTTGCTGGAGTGGGACAGGGAGACCTTCACGCTTTACAATGACCAAAACTCTCGCTTGCGGAACGCGGCAGGAGACCTCAACCGCACCCGCGTGAGCAGCCTGGCTTTTGACAAGGAAGGTAATTTGTGGATTGGCAACGAAACAGCCAGTGAGGGGGAGCCGCTGCACCGCATGACGCCGAGTGGGGAGTGGAAAAGTTTTTCGACCACCTGTGGGCTCAATCGGCCTTTTCAGATCGCGGTCGATCCCCTGACAGGCTACAAGTGGTGGGTAGAAGGGGGGTCGCAGGCAGGACTGCTGGTCTTTAGCGAAGGCAAAATTGATGATGACAACGACAATCGCTGCCGTTCGATTACGGAGAGCAACAGCAACCTGCCAACCAATGACGTCCGTTGTGTGGCTATCGATCTCAACGGGGATGTTTGGGTAGGAACCGCTCAGGGGATCATTATCTTTGAATGCGGGGCTTCGGCCCTGGAGAGTAGTTGCAGCGGTACACTCCGCATTGTCGAGCGCAATGATTTTGCAGAATACCTTTTTAAAACGCAGATTGTGCTGAGCATTGCGGTGGATGGTGCCAACAGAAAGTGGGTGGGGACTACCAATGGACTTTACCTCATGTCTGCCGATGGGCGCGAAGAAATTGCTTTCTTCTCCAACCGCAATTCGCCCCTGCCTGACAACCTGATTCGCGATATCGCGGTCAATCCGCGTTCCGGGGAGGTGTTTATTGCTACAGATAAGGGGATTGTTTCCTATCAGGGGGATGCGGTTGCCGGCAACAGGATAAATACCGACAGCATTACGGTATATCCCAATCCGGTGCGCCCGGAATACGACGGCCCCATAGCTGTCCGCGGACTAGCGAGGGACGCAAGCATCAAAATCACGGATGTCAACGGACGGCTGGTATACGAAACGAGAGCATTGGGGGGGCAGGCAACATGGGACGGTCGTGATTACAACGGCCGGCGGGTACAGACGGGCGTCTATCTCGTATTTAGCACCACCAACGCTCGTTATGCAGGCTTTACAGCGCAGCCCGACGCTGCTGTCACGCGAATATTATTTATCAATGGGGACTAAAAGCTTTATCAGGTTGCTGCCGATGGCAGCTCTCGTGCTGATAGCCTGGGGGCTTTTCAGCTGTCAGCAAGCTGCTGATGAGGCAGGTGATTTGCTGGCCCGGCTCGATCCCAAGATTGAGGAGGCCAGCGATGTGAGCATCCTCTACAGTGATTCGGCTCAGGTGAAAGTGAAAATAACGGGTAAGACCATGCGCAACTACCTGGAAGTGAACAATCCGCGCCAGGAGTTTTCGGACGGGGTGCTGGTAGAGTTTTTTGATGCCAACCAACAGGTCAGCAGTCGGCTCACTGCCCGCTTTGCCATGCGCTCGGATCGGGAAGGCGAGGTGGTGGCACGCGATAGTGTAGTATGGATGAGTGTACAAAAACAGCGGCTGGAAACGGATGAGCTCATCTGGGACGAAAAACGTAAAGAAGTCTACACCAAAAAATTTGCGGTAATCACTACGCCGCGCGAGATAATCTACGGCCATGGGTTTACCGCCAACCAGGATTTTTCGGACGCCCGCATCCTGCAGGTGGAGGGTATCATTGCCATTGAGGAAGGAAAGGATAGCCTTCGCTAGCGGGCAGTCTGCCAATTTTGAGCGGCTGCCTCATAGCCCGTCAAGATTATTGTAGCAGACGTGAAACGTCCCTTCCTTCAAAGCATTTACGGGTTTTTTCATCAGCCGGCTTTCCTGAAAGACGTGATAACGCTCAAAAATACCTCTTTTTTGCCTCCGGCAGAAAAAACCTAGCGTGCACTTAATTGCTTACCTTTGTGCTGTTCATATTTACAGAAAAACATGCTTACCTTAGGTATCATCCTGACGCTTGTACTGTCCGCCCTGTTCTCCGGATCGGAGATCGCCTTCGTGTCGGCCAATAAACTCAAAGTTGAATTAAAGAAAAAGCGAGGGGGTACCCGGGGGCAGATATTTACAGAGTTCTTTAACCATCCGTCGCGCTTTCTGAGCACCATGCTGGTGGGCAATAATATCGTACTGGTTGTCTTTACCTTTCTCATATCAGGGCCTATTGATTACCTGCTTGCGCACTATCTTGGCCTTGATGCCTCACAGGAAGGGCTGGTACTGCTCGTCAGTACCCTTATGATTACCATAATCCTGCTCATCTTCGGGGAGTTTGTACCCAAGGCTATCTTCAGAGCCTATGCCGACGAGGCGCTCTACCTGCTGGCGATACCGCTAAGAGCGCTGCAGCTACTTTTGTTACCGCCAACCTGGCTGCTCACCCTGGCATCGAAAGGCGTCATCAGACTTCTTTTCAATCAGGAGATCAAGCAGGAAAATCAGGTGTTTACGCGTATGGATCTAGAGCATTTTGTGAATGCTACCCAATCAGAGCAGGCGGAAGAAATTGATAAAGAGATGTTTGGAAAGGCACTCAACCTTCGGGATGTGCGGGTACGCGAGTGCATGGTTCCCCGTACAGAGGTAGAGACCATTGATGTGGCGGCTAGTATTGAGGAACTGGAGCAACTGATAGCAGAAACAAAGCTGTCGCGGATACTGGTCGTAGACGGGGATATTAACCAGACTTTGGGCTATGTACACCATCAGCAACTGTTTCAGCGCCCGCAGTCTGTCCGGGAACTCAGACTCGACATTTCCTTTGTGCCTGAAGTGATGCGGGTAAGCGACCTGATGCAGAAATTTATCAAAGAACGCAGTAATATTGCCTGTGTGGTAGATGAATTCGGCAGTATAGCTGGACTTATAACCCTGGAAGATATTCTGGAAGAAATTTTTGGTGAAATTGAAGATGAGTACGATGAAGAAGAATACGTGGAAGAACAGATAGACGAGCACACCTATCGCTTTTCCGCCCGACTGGAAATCAGTTATTTGAATGAAGAATACGGTCTGAATTTTCCGGAGGGGGAGTATCATACGCTTTCGGGCTATTTGGTGACGACCACGGGCCACATACCCGCTCAGGGAGAGACCATAGAGATGGACGGATTTCGGTTTTACCTGGAAGCGGTGCACGCTACCCGCATTGACCGGGTGCGGGTGGAGCGATTGCCGGCCACTGAAGAATAGTAACTACTCAATTTCTGCCTGATTTTTGCTGATTGTTGATGCCGAAAATCCATGGATGCAGCCTGATTTTTGGTGGAATATAAACAGAATCGCTTATCTTGTAGCGACTGAATATCATTGCTAAACCGTCAATCATCAGCTGCATGACTTTCCTGTGCATTTCATTTTACTTCAAAGGGGTTGATTTTCTCAAAGCCTGCAAAGCAGCGGGTAATACGGTCTTTTTGATTACCAAGACTTCCCTGCGCGATGAGGCTTGGCCCCGGGAATCAGTTGATGATTTTTTCTATCTCGACACGGACGAAAATTCACCGGAAAACCTTAGTAATCTGGCCAAAGGGGTAGTCTGGTTGCAGCGGCGGCACCGCATAGATCGTATTGTAGCGCTGGATGATTTTGATGTAGAAAAAGCCGCCTTTTTGCGGGAAGAATTTCGCATTCCGGGCATGGGACAGACGACAGCCCGCTATTTTCGCGACAAACTGGCCATGCGCATACAGGCAGCCGACGCTGGTATTCCTGTACCTGCCTTCTCACCCTTATTCAATGATGCAGACATAGACGATTTTTGCCGGCGGGTGGCGCCTCCCTGGGTGGTCAAACCGCGGGCAGAGGCTAGTGCAGCGGGGATAAAAAAAGTACATACCTCTGAAGAGCTTTGGAAGGTACTGGAAGGGCTGGGCGAAGATCGTCACCGCTTCCTGGTTGAGCAGTTTAAGCCCGGAGATGTATACCATGCCGATGCGCTCAGCGTTGACGGAAAGCTAACTTTTTGCAGAGCCTCCAAATACCTGGCAACGCCTATGGAGGTGGCTCATGGCGGAGGTATTTTCCGATCCTGTACCCTGCCTTTCGGTGAAGAGGAAGACAAGGCGATACAGCGACTCAATGCCAAGGTTATGAAAGCTTTTGGTATGAAATTCAGTGCGTCCCATACAGAGTACATCCGCTGCCATGAAGATGGTAAGTGGTATTTTTTGGAAACCTCCTCCCGGGTGGGCGGGGCACACCTCGCAGAAATGGTAGAAACTTCTTCGGGCATTAATTTGTGGGCCGAATGGGCTAGGCTCGAGTCTGCCATGGCGCGGGGTGAGGCTTACCAGACGCCTGAGCCTCGCTATGATCATGCCGGCATCCTGGTATCCCTGAGCAGGTATGAGCATCCCGACCAGACGCGTTTCGATGATGAAGAGATCGTCTGGAAAATCAACAAGCCTTTCCATGTGGGGCTGATCGTCCGCTCTGCGGATCGAAGCCGTGTGTTGGCCTTGCTGGATGCGTATGCGGAGGAGGTGAAGCGCGATTTTCATGCCAGCGCTCCTCCTAAGGATAAGCCTACGCATTAATGTTGTCAGGCACAGCGTTGCGCATGACTGCATGCTGAATATACAAAGGTTTAACAATCATTAGTTTACGAGAAATACAGGGGCTTATAGTATGCTGCTGCTGGATATTTATGATACCACCTTACCGCTGACCAATCCTATTCTGAAGTTTCTGGTTATTCTGCTGATTATATTATTTGCGCCACTGCTGCTCAATAAACTCAGGATACCGCACTTATTGGGATTGATCATTGCCGGGGCCATTATTGGGCCGCACAGCATCAACTTGCTGGAGCGGGATAGCAGTATCATCTTATCAGGTACTGCGGGGCTGCTGTACATCATGTTTTTGGCAGGTCTGGAGATTGATCTCAATGAATTTAGGAAAAACAGCAGTAAAAGCCTTGTTTTTGGCCTGTATACCTTTTCTATTCCTATGGGTGTCGGCCTTTGGACCGCGCTCTATGTATTAAATTTTTCCATACTTTCTTCTGTGCTGTTGGCCAGCATGTTTGCTTCCCACACCTTGATAGCCTACCCCTTAATCAGCAAGCTGGGGGTGGCCAAGAACCGGGCGGTACAGATAGCGGTCGGGGGGACGATGATAACTGACACGCTGGCGCTGCTTGTATTGGCAGTGATTGTCAAGATGACGGCAGGGGAGGTCAACGCAGAATTCTGGACACGCCTGACGGTATCGGTATTGTTGTTCGGCGCTGCCGTCCTGTTGGGGTTTCCGATCGTAGGTCGTTGGTTTTTTAAGCGTTATGACGACAGTGTGTCGCAGTACATTTTTGTGCTGTCCATGGTATTTCTGGGGGCTGTCATGGCTGAGCTGGCGGGTGTAGAGGCCATTATAGGTGCTTTTCTCGCAGGTTTGTCGCTCAATCGACTGATTCCGCAGACTTCCGCCCTGATGAATCGTATCGAGTTTGTGGGTAACGCCATTTTTATTCCTTTTTTTCTGATAGGGGTGGGGATGCTGGTCGATTTTGAGTCTTTTGTCAAAGATAAAGAGACTATTTTGGTGGCTTTAGTAATGACGGTCGTAGCTACGTTCAGCAAATTTGCTGCTGCCTGGCTGGCGCAGAAGACCTACCGTATGAGCGCTGATGAGCGGAGGCTGATATTTGGCCTGAGCAATGCGCAGGCGGCAGCGACTTTGGCGGCTGTACTGGTGGGCTACAATATTATCATCGGTGCCGACGCCAATGGCGAACCTGTCCGTTTACTGAGTGAAAGTGTGCTGAACGGCACCATTCTCATGATTCTCGTGACATGTACCATCGCTACTTTTGTTGCCCAGCGGGGCGCCAAAAATATAGCTTTGCTCGAATCCTCGCAAAGTGAAGAGCCTGATTGGGATTTCCGGGAGCGCATTCTAATTCCTGTCAGCAATGCCGATACCACAGAAGAGCTGATCAACCTCAGCGTTACCATCAAATCGCCCCGGCTGGCGACCGAACTGTATGCACTCAGCGTAGTCAACAATACGGTAGATGATGAAGCGGCTTACCTGCAGGCACAGAAAATTTTGGATAAAGCCTCCAGGGCAGCGGCGGCTACTGACAATACCATTCGGGAGCTGCTTCGCTACGACCTCAATCTGGTCAATGGCATTTCCAGTGTTGTCAAGGAGCAAAAAATAACAGATATCATTTTGGGGTTACATCACCAGAAGGGACTTACCGATTCTTTTTTGGGTCATCTGACGGAGGGGATTCTGACCCGTTGTAACACTACCACGCTTATCTACAAAGCAGCACAGCCCTTGTCGACAGTGAAAAGGCACCTGATCGTGGTGCCTGAGCATGCAGAGCGAGAAATAGGTTTTCCCTTTTGGCTGGTTAAGGTTTGGAATATAGCCCGTAATACGGGTGCGAGGCTGGTCTTCTATGCCACCCCCGATACTCTGGCCTGTCTGAAAAATATCCATGCAAAGCATGCTGTTTCTTCTTCTTTCATCCCCCTGCAGGAAACTGCCGGCTTGCCAACTGTTGAGGAGCAGATTCAAAGGGATGATAACCTTATGATCATCATGAGTCGGGAAGACCGGCTTTCTTATCAGGACTATATGGCGAAAGTGCCTGTATACCTCAATGAGGTCTTTAAAGCGCATAGCTTCATTCTTGTCTATCCTATGCAGGCAGGTGTGAGCGATCTTGCGTATATCAATCTCAAAAATCCGTCTATCCATGAACCTATTGAGCGGCTGGATGAGATCGGGCGTACCATTGCACGGCTGTTCAAACGCCGATAAATACCCTCGCGCTACCACGCATTGAGGCTGTCAGATTAAAAAAACGGCTAGGGTAACTGATTTTTTTTGTTTGCCCTAAATTTGGCTTAAAGCTCTGGTTTTTATTTGTTTGTGCATAAATTTATGTACATATATAGGCAGCATATACAAGAATATCCATGAAATATTTAATTTCATCTAGTCATAATATTGAAAATCGGCTGTATTTTTGCACTGCAATATGGGTTTACAGAGCGTATTTGGCATCCCAGATGATTGCAAATCGGGTTAGTTTCGCTGTTGTGAGTACAGCAGCACAAGCTAAGTGTGACTTATAGATCAAAACCCTGTAAAGAAAAAATTGGGTGAGTGTTTGTTTATTTAAAAGGTGTCCTCTAAGTTAACTTAGGGGACATTCTTTTTTAGGGAGAAACCGGCCCGACGGCAGGGTGTCGTAGGCCTGTGCGCTTGCGCGAGGGGGTAAGAGGGGGTGTATGCCCGTTTTCCGATACAAGCATTGCGGGCATACACCTGTGCGCGTTTAGAACCAGCCGGCACCCAGATTTCTGAAAGGCCATGGAATGGAGGCCAGCATCACCAGCAGTCCCGCCAGATAGACATAAGCGATGCGGCGATGTCCTGCGGCTGAAGGCAGCATACGCTTACCCGTGCTGTAGCCAAAAGTAATCACCCCGATTGCCAACAACATGCCGGTAAGATGTTCTACGGTGTAGAAACGCAGCACGCTGTCTTTCATGGTACTCGCTACAAAAGCCACTTTGGGGCTCATGAAATAGAGTGCCAGACCGATAATCAACTGTACATGGCTGATTATCAGTGCAAATAATGTTACTTTGCTGAGCGGCGCATCTTTGCTGCCCATTTTACGGAAGCTGTCAATGATGGCTGCCAGCAGCAGCAGTAATACCACCCAGCGAAGTCCTGAGTGCGCGTGTTTCAGTATATTGTACAATATCATATTGGAAGAAATTTACGAAAAATTGAGTACATCTTGGTTTGTGAACAA
>JAUMBM010000051.1:0-4885 GCA_032115735.1 Saprospiraceae bacterium | reverse complement strand
GGAAATGCTTTTCTACCAGATAGCGCTCATGTTCGGCCTGCAGGTCGCCTCCCCAGACAGGTTCGTACTGGAACTGCTTCTTTTTGAAAGGCTTTGACTCGCGGAGGATGTTGACGGCCTCCGTATACGTGATGCGCTCGAAATCATTATCAACTACAAAGCGCAGCATTTCCAGCAGTCCCATAGGACGGCGCTTGTCCTGCGGCAATGACTTTTCCTCTTCCTGTATGCGCTGGTCGAGGAAAGCGATGTCCGCAGCATAGTTGTCGAGTACGTAATTGATGAGGTACTTGACAAAATCCTCGGCCAGGTTCATATTGTCTTCGATATCAAAGAAGGCTACCTCGGGTTCGATCATCCAAAATTCGGCCAGATGGCGCGTGGTGTTGGAGTTTTCGGCCCGGAAAGTAGGACCGAAGGTGTAGATCTTTCCGAGTGCGAGGGCTGCAATTTCTCCCTGCAGCTGCCCGGAGACCGTGAGGTTGGTCGATTTTCCAAAAAAATCAGCAGACCAGTCGATCTGTCCGTCCTCCGTTCGAGGCGGATTGCCAACATCCAGGGTGGTCACCCGAAACATTTCGCCGGCACCTTCAGCATCGCTGCCCGTGATGATGGGCGTATGCATATAGTAGTAACCCCGGTCGTTAAAATATTTATTGATAGCAAAAGCAATGGCATGACGGATGCGAAATACAGAGCTAAAGGTATTGGTGCGCATACGGAAGTGCGCATTCTCCCGCAAAAACTCCATCGTCTGCCGCTTGGGCTGCAGTGGATAGGCCTCCGGCGGGCAGTCTCCCAGTACTTCGAGGCTTGTGGCGAGCACTTCCATCCGCTGACCACTTCCCTGGCTTTCAACCAGTTGACCTACAACCCGAATGGCCGCATGAAAGTCTACCCGCTTGAGCACAGCCTCATCAAATTGTTCGTAGTCGACGACCACCTGCAGATTATCGGCGCAGGAACCATCGTTGAGGGCGATGAAACGGCGGGAGCGAAAGGCGCGCACCCAGCCCATGACGGTAACTTCGCTGCCAAAGGGCGGATTTTCCAGCAACTTGCTGATTTCTGTCCGGCGAATCATTTCTTCTTATTTTTGAGGCACAAATATAGCGTATTTCCGCCAACTCAATCCGCCAGCTTTGGAAGGCAGCGCAATAAATGTCAACAGCCCCTCTTTTTGAGCAATCAAAAAGAGGGGCTGTTGACATTTATTGCTCCGGTTTCGTCCGGGAGGACGCGTATTAACGCACCACCAATCGCTGGCTCACACTACCCAGCTGGACAAAGTATATACCTGCCGGGTAGGCTGCCAGATCCAGCAGCCACTCCTGTTGTCCCTGCCGAAGCAAGGTAGTCGTCAAAATCTGCCCGTGCACATTCACCACCCGCACCGGCGTATCCTGTGAGAGCGGTGCCGCCGTCTGCATTTTCACCCAGTCGGCAGCCGGGTTGGGGAAGAGACTGAAGCCTGCCAGCCCGTCGACTGAGAGATCCTCGGTACTCACAATGGCGTTGGGATCAATGACAATGTTGAATGACTGCACGGGGATGAAGCCGCCGGTACCATCTTCCACAACAAAACTGAAGCGGTCATTGACTGCACTGCCACCAGCATGTGCATAGACGATATTGCCAGCATCGATGCTCAACTGGCTGAAGCGGTCACCAACCGCAAGCGCATTGCCGGCGCGATAAAGCTCGCCCTTGGCTGGCGGCGTCACCAGTCGGTACTGCAACTCTGCCGGACTGTTGTCAGCATCCTCTACCAACAGCAGACTCCGGGTGACCGGATTGCTCTGCGAAGGTCGGACAAACAGCGTATCGTTGGTCACCAGTACAGGGCTCTGTGGCTGCGCGCTGGCGCAAAACTCCATGCTCCAGTTTTGAATGGCTCCGGGGGAGCCGCCCGATTGCGTTGCGCGCACGCGCAGCGTCCAGGTTCCCTGGGTATTTTCTCCTGCAAAAGCCGAGAGCGGATTGGTCGGACGGAAGACGATGCCGTCGTCAGGCGGACAGCCAATGGCGTTGGGCGCCTGATCGTCAAACCCTATGAATATGCGGTTGGTACCTCCACAGTGTTTGTCATATATGCGAACCTGTGTGCCCGCAGGGCTGATAAGCGTGACCTCCAGCTTGTTGACACTCACATAGCGTATATCTACCCGTGGCAGGTTAATATCGCTTATGGTACCCGAGAAGGGTACAAAAATCTGCGACTCCCGTGTAGGTGCAGGACCTGTGCCCGGTATGGCCACCGGCACATCGGTAGCGGTGAGGGTATCACAGACTGCATTGACTGTATGAAAAACAAAAGGCTCACGCCAAGGCCCCTCCCCGCACTCGTTGCGAGGCCGCACCCGCCAGTAGTGCAACTGATTGGGTGCAAAAAGCAAAGTCGGTGAGTAGGTAGTATCCGTAACTTCCTCCAGCGAAACCAAAGATGAAGCGCCAAACAAAGGATCCGTAGCCAACTGGAAATCGTAGCTCAGTGCATTGGCCGAGCTGCTCCAGCTAAAAGCGGTAGTGAGAACCACACCGGCTTCGCCCTGCACAGGCAAGAGCTGCTGCAAATCGCTGAAATCGGTATCGTACAGCCGCAACCAGACCGTCCGGTAAGTGGTGTCAAGGTCGGCTGCCGTCACCTGAATCTGTATGGGCAGCAGTCCGCTAAAACGCACATTTTCGAGGTTTACATTCAGCGTGGTACTGCCGCCGGCAGCGACCACAGCATTGTCAAAGCCGGCAATTAGGTTAGCAGGCAGCCCCTGCTCTACCACTGAAAAAGTAAGCTGCCCCGCGTAGTCGAGTACAGAAGCTGTTTCGAAGTTGAAGGTAGTGCTGTTGGGGATGCAGAGCTCCTGATAGACAACATCACTGCTGACCGTAAAACCTGGCTGGTTGGCCGGCTGTATGGAGAAATTGGCATTGGAAATATCAAAGAAAATGTTGTCTGCAGCCTCTACCCGAATGCGGGCCTGGTTGCTGCTGACCTGCGGTACCGTCACAAAAGCGCTACCATTATTCGGGGTCTCCTGCAACAGCATATAGGGATAGGTAAGTCCTCCATCGACAGACAGGCGGATATTGACGAGCCGGCAGTTGACCAGCTCGTTGTCCGTATTCGCCACATTCCAGCTCACCTGCCGGTAGTCCCCGCTACGCCATACAATGCCGGTCGTGTTGGGCGCAGTCACCAGAAATGGTCCTGCTGTCTCCGTAGCCAGAAAGGCTACCTCATCCCAGGCAGTGCCCCCCGCTCCCGGATGGTTGTCGCGCACCGTGCAGCGGAAGGTCATATTGCGGCTGTAGGTAGGCAATACCTCTGAAACATCAGACGTATTGTTAATAATTCTGCTCAGTCGCGGAAATACGCGATTGGGCGCTGCTATAGGCAGAAAAGTGCGGAAAATGGGTACATTGCCTGTGGGTGAACCCGGCAGTGTTTCGACCCCCTCCTGCTTGTCAAACTGTTCCCAGCAGTAGGTCAGCGCAGCTGCGTCTTCGAGATCGTCCGCAGTGGCTGTCAGCTCAAAAGGTGTTGATATAGGGATGTAGAAACCATCCTCCAGCGGAATCTCCACCGTCGGTTCTGTGTTCCCTACCGCAATTCGCTCCGCGCAAGTATTGCCGCCCCCTAAACGCGTATGTTCGATGATAGACTCAATAGACGATGCGTGGTAGTAAGGATCGCTGTTGGTCTGCAGGTTGTTGCCCGCAGGACAAATGCCTGCGTAAGCCATGATGGTCGTTCCGCCGCCCGGCTCATAGGCTGTACCGGGGTTAACATTCTGGCAGCTGCTCATCGTGTGATTGGCCCCAAACTGGTGCCCCATCTCATGGGCTACAATGTTGATGGTAAAAGGATCATTTTGCGGAGACTGCCGGGTAGAGGTCGCTGCGCCTTTAGAAAAACCACACACACCCCTGAGCGAGGCAACCCCCTGGCCTACTGAAGGCCCCGTGCTTATGACGTGCCCGATATCGTAGTTGTTGAACCCAATCAGGTTGTTGAGTACCCCGGGGTTCTGCGACAACATACTCTCTGTCGTGTTTGTATAAGGATCATTGGCCGCATCGAGGAAGATGATGCTGGCATTGCTGGCGATCAGCTCCACCCGAATCGCCAGTTCTGCCTCAAATACCTCGTTGAGTCTGTTGACGATGACTACAATGGCCGCCAGCGCTGTCTCCACTGTACCTCCATGAAACTGGCTGAACTCTCCCGTACAGGCCATAGCAAGGCGGTACTTGCGCTGCAGGACAGGAGGGCCACCAAAGCGGGCAGTACCCTGCGAATGATCGTGTGCCGCTTCCTCCCGGTACACATCATCGGACGAAACCTCCTCGCCCGTCACACCACAGGCAAATGACGCCCAGTCGGCAGCCTGCAGATTGGTGCGCACATCGTAGACCGTATAGTAGCGACTGTCCGTACTCAGGTAGGGATCGATATAAACCATCCCCTCCGGACTCCGCAGGGTAGCATGGAAACCCTCAGCTGTCCACCCCATGCGACCCGATATATGCCCGCCATCGGCGGACCACAGGCGGTAAGTCTGCATTTCGGGAAACTGCATCGCCAGACCGGGCGCCATGACGGGATCATTTTTCACCCACACATCTGCCAGCCCGCCCTCAGGCAGTGGCAGCTGCATGCGTACGGCCGGCGCCCCCTGTCGGGGCAACTGGCTGCGAAAAATCTCCGTATCGAGGCTTAGCAGCCGGAAAGTGGTTGCAAAATCGTGTACGCGACCTGTGGTCGCCGGCAAGGCTGACTTTTCGAAATCCGCCCAATAACGGTTTGTTTGTGCCATGGTCGTCGTCAGCAGTACACTGAAAACGGTGAGTAGCAAACAGAACTTCTTCATACGATTGATCTATG
>JAUMBM010000050.1:0-3785 GCA_032115735.1 Saprospiraceae bacterium | reverse complement strand
CCCGTCAAATCCGGCCTCCATGGCGGCTGTGGCGGCCCTGCCGTAGTCTTTGACAATAGCCCGGATCTCCGCGGTGGTCAAGGCAAGGGGTGTCTCAAAGTCCTTAGGGCCTTGGGAAGTATAATGCTGCATGCCCGTGATCGCTATGGCCGAGGGGGCTACAGGGAGTGCACCCCCTCTGTCCACCGAATGCCCGACCCGGCCCGTATGCCACAACTGAGCGAAAATGAGCCCCCCTTTTTCGTGTACGGCCTTCGTCACCTGCCGCCAGGCTGCTATCTGTGCCGGGCTGAAAAGCCCCGGCGTAAAAGGACTCCCTATAGCCTGCTGCGAAATATTGATGGCCTCCGAAATAATCAGTCCCGCACCCGCCCGCTGTGCATAGTAGGTGGCCGTCAAATCGCCGACAATGCCGTCGGCACTGGCGCGACTTCTGGTCATGGCGGCCATCACCATGCGGTTTTTTAGCTGTAATCCTTGTAATTCAATTGGTTCTAATAATTTCATGTCGATTTTTCGTTGATATTGATGGCAAAGCACGTGTTAATACTTTATATTTGCAAGTAGGCACATGAATGTAAAGTAGTAACAAAAAGTAAAGTAATACCATTCTCAGGGCGTATGAGCGAGCTAAAAAATCAGGCAGGGGCTGAAAATTGTACGATGGAAGAGGTCTTGGCCGTCATCGGGGGCAAATGGGCGCTGCCCATCATCTACACATTGTTTGACGGCAAGAAGCGATTCCGGGAGCTGGAGCGGAGTCTGACCAACATCAACACCCGGATGCTGGTCAAGGAATTGAAAAATCTGGAGCGGTATGGGGTGGTGAAAAGGGAGGCTTTTGCTACGGTGCCGCCGACGGTCGAGTATTCGCTGACGGCCAGTGGGCTGGCCCTGAAGCCTGTCATTCTGCAACTGCATGCCTGGGGTCAGCATCACCTGGGGTAGTGGGCTGCAGTAGGTGCTGGCATGCAGGCAGGATTTGTGCGCTGTCGCGAGGTATGGCAGATTCGCTGCTGCGCCTGTGCGCGGGCGTATGCGGCAGAGAGCCCTGCGGGCCGGAGGCCGTCGATGGCTCAGTCCCCCGCCCGCCGCATGCGCTTGGGGCCGTACCACAGCCAGAAGCCGGTGATGGTAAACACCAGCAGGGCCAGCCCCATAACCGTCGTGTACAGTAGTTTGAAAAGCCCGCCCGGCGTATTGAGGAGGCGGTCGACATAGCTGCCGTCGTGCAGGTGCTCGATGAAGTCGGCCCGCCTTTGCTCGACCTGCAGCAGCCTGCCGGTGGCGCCGTCGAGCTGCAGGGCGGTGTAGTGCGCTGCAAAGGTAAACTTGACCATGCCCTTGTCGGGGCGCACATCTATGCGGTCGATGTCGGCAGCAAGGCGCGCGTCGACGGAGTCCCGGAGGAGCCGTACGGCCTGCCGCTGCAGGCTGTCGAGGGGCAGCCAGCGGGCGAGGTCGGTGGTTGTCCCCTGACTCGAGCGGGCGAGCAGGTAGCCGCCGCTGTTCTTTTTCCAGCCCAGCAACAAGCCGGTGACGGCTATGACAAAGAAAAAGGCAAACAGCAGGGCGCCCGTAAACCGGTGGATTTTCCTAAACTGCCGTAATGTTTTGGCTTGCTGCTGCCGCTGAGTTCCTTCCATGGTTGTGCAAAATGCGGCCTAAGATAGATGTTTTTGGCCGTACGGCCAAAACCTTGCCGGGGGCAGCGGGGGGGCGATGCTGCCAGTGCCCGTTCATTTGCATCGCGTGATGCGGTGCGGCCGCGGTGGCCACCGTTGAGCTGCCGTTGCAGCCTGTTGGCGGCTGCCGGCAAAAATGTCAACAGCTTGTAAATGTTTACTCTTCTTTTTTGAAAGTCGTTCTGCCTATTCCAAAGCCACCTACGAAAGAAATGATGGCAATTATGATCTTGTAGAGCAACTCTTTATCCTCTTTGAGATAAACGATAAGAAACCCCAAAAAAGTCAGACCTACGATCAAAAGAATAAGGTTATAGGTTCTTTGACTTTTACGCTCTTCTCTGTCTCTTATATCTTGATTTTCAGATCTTTCGATGAGTCTTGTGATGTGAGCTTCAGTGATTTTTTTCCGAAATTGGATTGCCCCGTCGCATCACACCCGAGAACATGGATTGTTTTATGACACTCACTATTCTGCCTCTGTCCTCAGCAGGAATCGCCTCCAGAATTTCCTCCGGAATTATTTCGTCACCATCGTTGGACTTAGTGGGTTCAACGGGTTTCTTTGCTAATTCAGAATTTTCATCTTTTCCATCCCTCTTATCTTCCATAGTGAATGGCATTAGAATTTTAAGAGTTTATTAAACGAAAACTCAATTTCTTTTTCAATTTTATTTTCAATATAAAACTCAATGACTCTTGCCAATGCATCAACCATAACCTTGCGGTCATTTTCAGGTAATTTATGCAACGTTTTTACCAATGTTAATATGTCACTATTAAATTCTTTGTCAAGCTGTTTTGAATTCAGGTTTTCAAAATAATTTTCATAGTAGGTTGTAATCAGCTCATCACTCCAAATAGCATTGCTGCTGGTTTTGGTTGGCGTCCCTTGCATATTTTTTAGCGTATCCAACATTGTACCTTTGTTTTTTTTCTCAAAATCACGCTTGAGGCCGTTAGTTGTGTATTTGGTAATGTATCAAAGCGCTATGGATTTTGGTAGTCTGCCCGCAACGCTGTGCTAAAAATCCGGAGGCTCACAATACAATAACAAAAACGTTCACCTGAATTTTTTGTTGTGATCTTTGCTTGTCATTGTTTTTCAAGTCATTATGCACAAAGAGCCGGTACGAGTATAGTAACGGAGTTTGATGTTGCTGCCTGTCTGTCGTCACTAAAGCCTGAAGTACTCCCCATTTTTTGAACAGAAATCGGCATCGTTAAACTCAGCACTACCTTCTAGCCCATCGCTGCAGACTGTCAGGTGATTTATCACCTTGTATCCAAAGATAATAAAATCCAAGCGCATATCAAGTGATATGAGAAAAAATTTAAGATATAATATTTTGCCAAATGTATCCGGTAGCGCTCGCCTGAATATATAGCGACGGGAGCAGTCAATGTGTGCGACTAAATACCGGGGGTCTTTTATCCGTAAAAAACCGGCTCCGGGCCGGTAACCTGGCCATCCAGCCAAAGCAATAACCCTGAGCTGACAGTAGCTATATAGCAAGTCGTCAGGTTTCATGGACAGTAGGGCGGACAGACTTCCGCAATCCACCGTACTCGGGCGGGCTGGTATGTACAAAATTTGACAGACAAGACATATACTACCACTGATAGCGCATCCCCAGCGACAGGAAGGTGGCACCGAGCGGCGCCGCCTGCACATCAACCCAGTGGCCATTGCCGTAGCGCAGGCCGGCAGAGAGCGCCAGCCCGCGGCTGAGCCGGTAATCATAGCGCAGCCAGCCGCTCAGCTGCCAGGCGCGCACCTGACTGGCCGCCACGGCCGTGGTGGTGACATTGTTGCCAAACCACTCCTGCGTCGTGTTGGTCGAGCTGCTACCAAAAGTGCCCGAGGGCTCGAGCAGGTAGTTATTGACCTCCCAGCCCTGTGGCAGGCGCAGCGCGAGCGCACGCCCCAATTGCAGGCCGGCCGAAAGGCTGCCGCGCGGGCCCAGCCGCCACGCCAGCCCTACCGGCAATTCGAGCCAGTGGGAGCGCAGGGGCTGCGCCCAGTTGAGCATGGTCGTATCCAGCAACTGATTGGTGGTGCTCAGGTCTACACTGGCCTCGGCCCGCAGCCCCTGCCCA